>JBIIEY010000262.1:0-3618 GCA_044237595.1 Burkholderiaceae bacterium
CTGGGCTGACAAGATCCGCCACGCTGGTGCGATGTTCCTGGGGCGCTACTCGTCTGAATCGCTGGGCGACTACTGCGCCGGTCCCAATCACGTACTACCCACCTCACGCACGGCGCGCTTTTCCTCGCCGCTGGGTGTTTACGATTTTCAGAAGCGCTCATCGATTTTGCATGTCAGCGAGGCAGGTGCACAAACGCTGGGGCGCGTGGCCGCCGAGCTGGCTTATGGCGAAGGTCTGCAAGCGCATGCACGTTCTGCCGAGCTACGGATGAAATGAGTCTTCCATGTCCGTGATTGAGAACATCATTCGCGCCGATGTGCGCGCTCTGTCCGCGTATCACGTCCCGGATGCCTCGGGTCTGGTCAAGCTCGATGCTATGGAAAATCCGTACACCCTGCCAGACGATCTTCAGCAGGAACTCGGCCAGCGGCTGGCTGCGGTTGCCCTGAACCGCTACCCGGTGCCTTCGTATGCAGGCCTCAAATCGGCCATTCGCAGCCAGCTCGGTGTGCCAGCTGGTTTTGATGTGGTGCTGGGCAATGGCTCGGATGAGCTGATCAGCATTGTCTCGGTCGCTTGTGCAAAGCCCGGGGCAAAGGTGCTGGCGCCGCTTCCCGGTTTCGTGATGTACGCGATGTCGGCGCAGCTGGCTGGCATGGAATTCATTGGTGTGCCACTGAATTCCGATCTGACACTGGACCTTGATGCGATGCTCAATGCCATTCGTACCCATCGTCCGGCGATCACCTATCTGGCCTACCCGAATAACCCGACCGGCAATCTGTTTGACTCCGATGCCATGCTGGCGGTGCTGAGCGAAGTCGGTGACAGCGGCGTGGTGATTGTTGATGAGGCCTATCAGCCATTTGCGGGCACCACCTTCATGCCGCGTCTGAGCGAGCACAATAATCTTATCGTGATGCGCACCATCTCAAAGCAGGGTCTGGCGGGTATTCGTCTGGGCTATATGTCGGCCGCGCCTGCCTTGCTGGCCGAATTCGACAAAGTGCGCCCGCCCTACAACATCAATGTGCTGAGCGAGGCGACAGCCGCCTTCGTGCTGGAGCACCGCGATGTGCTAGACCAGCAGGCGGCGGCGATTTGCAGCGAACGCGCTGCTTTGTCGGCCGCACTTTCAGCCATCCCGGGTATCCATGTCTTCCCGTCGGCGGCAAATTTCATTCTGTTGCGTATCGAGCTGCCCGGCCTCAGCGGCACTCAGGTCTTCGATCGTCTGCTGGCGCAGAAGGTACTGGTGAAAAATGTCGGTAAAATGCATGCGCTGCTGGAAAATTGTTTGCGGGTGACCGTAAGCACGCCGGCAGAAAACGCGCTCTTTCTGGCGGCGCTGCAATCGAGCCTGAATTCCTGACACCACTCATCATGTCCATGCCACGCACAGCAGAAGTCGTTCGCGACACCAGCGAGACCCAGATCCGGGTCGCGATCAATATCGACGGTACCGGTCAGCAAAAGCTCAATACCGGTGTACCTTTTCTTGACCATATGCTGGATCAGATTGCGCGTCATGGCCTGATCGATCTCGACATCGAAGCCAAAGGTGATCTGCACATTGATGCCCACCATACGGTGGAAGATGTCGGTATCACGCTGGGGCAGGCTTTTGCCCGCGCGATGGATGATAAAAAAGGCATACGTCGCTATGGTCACTCCTACGTGCCGCTCGACGAGGCCTTGTCGCGGGTGGTGATCGATTTCTCCGGTCGTCCCGGACTCGAATTTCATGTGCCTTTCAAGCGCTCCATGATTGGTTCTTTTGATGTGGACCTGACCCATGAATTCTTTCAGGGTTTCGTCAATCACGCGCTTGTGACGCTGCACATCGACAATCTGCGTGGCGAGAATGCGCACCACCAGTGCGAAACGGTTTTCAAGGCGTTTGGCCGAGCCTTGCGCATGGCGGCCGAACTGGATCCGCGCGCGGCCGGTACCATTCCTTCCACCAAGGGCAGTCTCTGACCGATATCAGCCGCAGCCTTTGCGGCTGAAGAAAACGACTGTCTGCGCCAATGTCATGAATAAAATCGTCGTTGTTGATTACGGTATGGGAAACCTTCGCTCGGTGGCCCAGGCGCTGATGCATGTCGCGCCAGACGCCGAGGTTCGCATCTCCGGCGATCCCGAGGTGCTTCGCCGCGCCGACCGTGTCGTTCTGCCGGGGCAGGGTGCAATGCCGGATTGCATGCGCTCCCTGCGCGAATCGGGCCTGCTTGATGCGCTCATGGAGGCAGCCGGAAACAAACCGCTGTTTGGCGTGTGCGTGGGTGAGCAAATGCTGTTTGATGCGAGCGCGGAGGGAGATGCCAGCTGCCTCGGACTCATGCCCGGCAAGGTCGTGCGTTTTCAGCTGGAAGACCAGCTCCAGCCAGACGGCTCGCGCTTCAAGGTGCCGCAGATGGGCTGGAACAGCGTAGAGATCAGGCACAATCACCCCCTATGGGATGGTGTGGCCGAAGATAGCTACTTTTATTTCGTCCACAGCTACTATGCGGTACCGGAAAACTCGGCGCATGTGCTTGCAGAGAGTGTGTACGGTGCTCCATTTTGCTGCGCTGCAGGAAGAGATAACATTTTTGCGACCCAGTTCCACCCTGAAAAAAGTGCATCGGCTGGTTTGCAGCTTTATAAAAATTTTGTACATTGGAACCCTTGATTCGCGTCTCCGGCACCCGCCTTGCCTCAAACCTTGATTAACTCTTCCCATCGCCAGTAGCCATGCTGCTTATACCTGCTATCGACCTCAAAGACGGCCAATGCGTACGCCTAAAGCAAGGCGATATGGATCAGGCCACGGTCTTTTCCCAAGATCCCGCGCAGATGGCGCGCCACTGGCTCGAGCAGGGCGCCCGGCGCTTGCATCTGGTCGATCTGAATGGCGCATTTGCCGGCAAGCCTAAAAACGAGCCAGCCATCAAAGCCATACTCGCGGCGGTGCGTGGCTATGCCGACGAGCACGACATCGAGGAAATCCCCGTGCAACTTGGCGGCGGCATACGTGATCTCGACACCATCGAGCGCTATCTCGACGATGGCATTTCCTACATCATCATCGGTACTGCCGCCGTAAAAAATCCCGGTTTCCTGCATGACGCCTGCAGTGCCTTCCCAGGGCAGATCATCGTCGGACTTGATGCCAAAGACGGCAAGGTTGCGACGGATGGCTGGAGCAAGCTCTCTGGCCATGAAGTGATCGATCTTGCTAAAAAATTCGAAGACTATGGCTGCGAAGCGATTGTCTATACCGATATCGGTCGCGACGGCATGATGAAGGGTGTCAACATCGAAGCGACCGTCAAGCTGGCTCAGAGCATGACGATTCCTGTCATCGCGTCGGGTGGTGTTCATGATGTCAAGGATGTTGAGGCGCTGTGTGCCGTTCAGGACGAAGGCATCGAAGGTGTGATCTGCGGACGTTCCATTTACGAAGGCACGCTCGATCTCAGTCAGGCACAACGACGTGCCGATGAACTCTCCGGCGAACTCGACGAAGACACGGAAGACACCGAAGACTGACATGACCCTTGCCAAGCGCATCATTCCCTGTCTGGACGTGACTGCCGGGCGGGTCGTCAAAGGGGTCAATTTCGTCGAGCTGC
>JBIIEY010000167.1:0-5015 GCA_044237595.1 Burkholderiaceae bacterium
TGTCGGCCACCGAAACCATCGCGGCACCGAGTTCCTGGACTTCTTTGGGATCAAGGTAGCTGATGATGTTGGACGCAAGGTCTTCACCGAGCAAGAGCATCAGCACAGCGGCTCGCTGCGTGTTGGTGAGCTCGGCGAGTTCGCGTCTGAGTTCGTCGGACATGGGCGGGGGGCCGCTATCGGCCTTGGATGCTTCCGCGCTATTTTTTGGATCTGCCATAAATGACCTCTGTCGTTACCTCTGTCACTACACGTTGTTATTTTTTGACTACGTTATTTGAACGCAGCATGTTCTTTACCATCAGAACCACTCGGCTCTGCTCTTTTTCAGTCAGCAGTTTGACGAGAATGAGCTTGTCGTCATAACTTTTTGCATCGCCCAGCAATTCCGTCGGAACCGCCATGGCTTTTTTGGCCGGCTTGAACTTGCTTTTCATTTCTTCAAGATTCTTGGCGCTGGCCTCTGCCTCGCTGGCTTCTTCCGCCAACTTGGCTGCTGCTTTATCGGCGGCTGTTGCTGGTGCGGTCACAGCCGTGGTGACTGCAGTCCCGGGGGCCGCGGTAGTTTTTGCTGCTGGCTGTCCGGGTTTGACCTGCACTGCGGCTGTCGTCGGAGCGCCTGCACTTGTCTTTGCCGGCACGCCTGCGGGCTTGACACCTGGCGCAGCGGTCTTTGCTGGTACAGCGCCAGTCTTGACGGGCACCGCGCCCGTCTTGGCAGCGACAGCGCCGCTCTTGGCCGGCACTGCGGTGGTCTTTGCGGGCACTGCGCCAGTCTTCGCAGGCACGACGGCTCTGGTGGGTACCGCCGATTTCGCCGGCACCGTGCCAGCGGTCTTGGCTGCGACAGCTGCCGGCCGGGGAGCCTCGGGTTTTTTTGCTTCAGCCATGGGTTTTCCGTTTCAGTTTGTGGTCAGTGACGATCAGGATCTGACCATGTTTTTCAATACCAGTGCGACACGTCCGGATTCCTGCGAGACCAGCATGCGAATCAACGCGACTTTGTCATCATAGCTGTTGGCGGTGTCGAGCATGTCGGCGGTAAAGGTTGGCTTCTTGGGCTTCATGGCCTGCATGCGCGCTTTGAGTTCATCCAGCGTTTCGCCTTCCTGCATCTCGACCTCGCCCTCGGCCAACGCGGCCTCGGCTTCTGCTTCTGCGGCAGCCAGTGCAGCAGCCTCCTCCTCCTCGGCCGCCAATGCAGCCGCTTCTTCTTCGGCGATGCGTGCTTCTTCTGCAGCCACCTCTTCTGCCGCGGCTTTCTCCTCTGCGGCAATCCTGGCTTCTTCGGCCGCCTTGGCTTGTTCCAGTGCTCTGATCTCTTCGACAGTCGGTGTGGGCACGGGTGGCATGATCTGATTGATCGTCGGTCCTTTGACCAGTGGGCGTACCACCGCCAACATGAAGACAATGATCACCAGCGCAGCCAGACCGATTTTAATGAAATTCTGGATATCGCCATTTTCATACCATGGCTTGGGTGGCTCTGGTGCCAGCGTCTCGAAACGTGCTGGTGCGACGGTAACAACGTCACCTCGCGCTTCGCTATAACCCACTGCACTGCGAACCAGATTGAGCATGCGATCCAGTTCCTGCGCTGTGTAAGGAATCGTCGTCGGTGCGCCCGGTGCCAGAGGCTTGCCATCGGCCGGTGGCGGTGCAGGACGTTCAGCGACAACCACGGCAACCGTCACACGCGAGATGTTGCCCAGTGAATTTTTAACGTGACGTACCGAGCGATCCATTTCAAAGTTACGCGTGGATTTGGTGGTCACGATTTCATTCGTGGCAGGCTTTTGTTCATCCGTATTGGTATTTTTTGTCAGATCAGCATCGGGCGGTGGCGAGTTGCTCATCGCACCTGGAATACCTTCCGGATCGAGCTTGAATTTACGTTCAGTGGTCAGTGCTTCCGAACGTGGCTTGACGCCCTTGTCTTTGTCATCGAAATCTTCGGTTGTGGTTTCGACCTGAGTGTAATCCAGCGTCAGGTTGACCTGCGCCTGCACGGAAGCCTCGCCAACGACCGGCCCTAGCAATTCTGTCACGCGATTGCGATAGGTTTCTTCAGTGCGCTGCTTGTGTGCCATTTGAGCCATGGTGAGTCCCATGGCAGCATCGACCTGATTTTCTTCAGTCATCAGATTGCCCTGGTCGTCGACCACGGATACATTCTGTGGTGCGAGATACGGCACACTGGATGACACCAGATGAACGATCGCTTTCACCTGAGGCGTTGATACGCCACGACCGCTGTGGGGTGTCACCACCACCGAAGCTTTCGGTGTCGCGCGCTCACGTACAAAAACGCTCTGCTTGGGCAGGGCAAGGTGAACACGTGCTGCCTTGATGGTGGAAATCTGCATGATGCTGCGCGCGAGCTCCTGCTCGATCGCGGTGTTGTACTGCACTTGTTCCATGAACTGACTGGTGGTCATGGAGGATTTGTCTTTGAGTGATTCCATGCCAATGGGCTGCGCTTCTTTTGGAATGCCCTGACCCGCCAGAAAAATACGCGCTTCGTGGTAGCGCGACTCAGGCACGGTGATCTGTCCGCTGCTGGTATCGACTTTGGGTTTGAAGTCACCTGCCTTCAGTGCTTCAATTGCAGCCTGTTTATCGTTTTCGGTCATGCCGGGCATGATGGGACGATACGGTGTGGTCTGGGTGAACTGAAACGACATGGCGGCAATCACCAAAACCAGCAGAATCGTCAGTGGAATCAAGGCACGTCGTACGCTTGGCTGTTTGAGTACGCCATCCATCCATTCGCGGAAGACAGAAACGCCGCTGCTCACACCACGCAAGGCTTCGGGCAATTGCGTGCCCGGTGCCGGCATACCGGATGTCGCGATGGGCATTGCCGCAGTTGATCCGTCACCGGCACCGTTAGGTGTCGCCGGTGGCAATTGCGGCGGCATGCCGCTTGGGTTCATTGTCGCTTCAGCCATGATTCACTCTCTGTTCAGTCATCTGCTTGTTTGTTTGCTCGGTCATCTGCTGGATTACACAGGCATATTCAAAATATCTTCGTAAGCCTTCAATACCTTGTTTCGTATCTGCATCGTCGCTTCGAATGCCAGCGAAGATTTCTGCATCGCGAGAACAACATCGGTCAGCGGTACATCTTCTCCGCGGTCGTAGGCTTGTCTCAGGCTGCTTGCATGCTGCTGTATGTCATTTGTCTTGACGACCGCGGCTTCAATCGCTTCACCAAAGGTCGGCTTGCCAACTTCCGGTACTGGTACGGTGAGCAAGGGTGGCGTGGTCTTGCCCGACGAATCCACCTGATGCTGACGCAATGTGGCCAACATGGAGTCGATGTTGGCCTGGCTATTGATTCTGTTGATCATGATCTTGGCTCCCTGTTCAAGCGGCTATGGCCATGGGTGCGCCACGTTCGCGGAATTGCGCCATCTTGTAGCGCAGCGAACGGGGACTGATACCGAGTTTTTTTGCAGCTTCGTTACGGTTACGCGTTGTTTGTATCGCGGCCATGATGGCCTGGTACTCACTACTCTTGACCGCCGTCGACAAATCGACAGCCTCGGGATTGTGCGCATCCGCGACTTCACGCTGACCATATTTCATCAGTTGCGTGTGTGTCGCAACAGGTAAGGGTTGCGATACCGGCGGCGCGATGGGGTTTTCGTCGGTTTCATCGAACATGAGTTCGGCTTCGGTGATGACGTCACTGTTAGACAGCACCAGTGCGCGCTGAACCACGTTTTGCAGTTCACGTACATTGCCGGGCCAGCGATAGTGCTGCAGCAATTCGATTGCGCGTGGCGAGAGTTCAATTTGACGATCCACCGGACCATAGGTACGCAGGAATTGCATGACCAATGGCAGAATGTCGCCCGGCCGTTCGCGCAGCGGCAGCACAGATAATTTGAAAGCGCTGATACGGAAATAAAGATCTTCACGGAACTCGCGCTGGGCAATCGCTTCGCGCAAATCTTTGTTGGTGGCAGCCACCAGACGTACATCGAGTTCGATGGGTGAGTGACCGCCAAGGCGCGTTATTTTTCTTTCCTGCAGTACACGCAAGAGTTTGGTTTGCAGGTGATACGGCATTTCGGCAATCTCATCGAGGAAGATGGTGCCGCCATGCGCTTGTTCAAACAGGCCACGATGCTCTTTCAAAGCACCAGTGAAAGCGCCCTTCTCATGACCAAACAATAAATCTTCAATCAGGTTTTCAGGCAGCGCCGCGCAATTCAACGCAACGAAAGGACCGTTCCGACGTGGCGAGGCATCATGCAGTACACGTGCGAGTACTTCTTTACCGGCACCGGTGGGACCTGTGACCAAGGCGGAGACTTGCGTCTGTGCGACACGGCGCGCGAGTTCAAGCAGATGCTGACTATTAGGATCAACAAAGACAAAGGTCTGTGGACCACTGCGCTGCTGCTCGGGACGGCGAGGCGCGAGCGACAAAGAATTGCGCCAGACATCGACTGACCATTCATCAGCAGCCACCACCTGATAAGCACCGCAACGCATCGCTTCTACTGCAAGCTCGAAACGATTGCGATCAATGCGACACAGCACCGGCACGGCGTGGCCAAAGGATTGGGTGAGTTTCTTGACTTCCTCGAGCAGACTGACATCGTTCATCAGACGAATGACCACCAGCCGCGCTCGAGCCAAGCCCTGCTTCAGGTCGTCGAGTGTTGCGACCGGCAGCAACTGCAGTCCGGCGGCAGCAAGCTGTTCACGCTCATTCGGGCCGACCGCGGACTTCGGGTCCAGCCACAACGCGGGATGCGAGATTTCTGTAGGTGCTGTCACTTTGATTGCCTCTGAAAACATTGAGTGCTTTCTTCATAGCAATCCGTGTGCCAGATAATTCACCAAGGAAATATGCGGGTTTTCAGGGGATCTGTCGGATCGGCAGGGGTTTGCCGGGGGAGGAAGAAGCCGTCCGCTTTTGGGGGGACGGAAAGTCGACAGTCGATTCGCTTCCACACACGCTTGGTGGCTGTCTGCAAAATGGGTGCCTGTCCACTGGC
>JBIIEY010000029.1:0-12188 GCA_044237595.1 Burkholderiaceae bacterium
TCAGGCGAAACCATCGAGCCTGAACTTGTCACGGATACGGTGCGCCGTATCGCGCAGATCCGCGTGTCCGAGCAGGGTCGCGAGGGTGTGCAGGCTTTTCTGAACAAACGCAAACCCAACTGGCTGGCGGATGCAACGAATCCCTCCTGAGTTTTCTCTGCTCGGGCATCTTGAAGATCAACTTGCTTCTTTGTCCGACCAGCAGTTGCGCCGGCAATTGCGCGAGGTGCAAACACCCACCGCACCCTCGCTGGTCGTCGATGGTGAGTCGCTCACCGCGTTTTGCAGCAATGATTATTTAGGTCTTGCCTCCGATGCGCGGGTGATAGAAGCACTGCGCGAAGGTGCCTTGCGATATGGCGCTGGCAGTGGCGCTTCGCATCTGATCAGCGGGCACTCGACAGCACACGCGGCGCTAGAAGCCAGACTGGCCGAGATGCAGGCGTCGCATCTGATTAATCCACGGGCTTTGTTTTTCTCGACTGGTTACATGGCCAATCTGGCTGTGCTGACAGCGCTCGCAGGAAAAGACGCTGATATTTTTTCCGAAGCACTTAATCACGCGTCATTGATTGATGGTGCGCGACTCTCGCGTGCGCGCGTGACGATCTACACCCGCGATGATTTGGCTACGCTGGATCGTCTACTTGCGGGCAGTACAGCGACCACCAAGCTGGTGGTGACGGACAGTGTGTTCAGCATGGAGGGGGCAATCGCACCTTTGCCCGAACTGCTTGCCTTGTGTGAACGACATCAGGCCTGGCTGGTGGTGGATGATGCGCATGGTTTTGGTGTGCTCGGCGAGCAGGGCGCGGGCGTCTTGCAGCATTTCGCTTTGCGTTCACGGCAGTTGGTGTATGTCGGCACCTTGGGCAAGGCGGCTGGCGTCGCTGGTGCTTTTGTGGCGGCCCATGGCACCGTGATTGAATGGCTGGTGCAGCGTGCGCGGACTTATATTTACACCACGGCGACACCACCGGCCATTGCTCACGCATTGCTGACCAGTCTGGACATCATCAGCGGATCTGATGGCAAAGCACGTCGTCAGAAGCTACAGACTCACATCGCACAATTTCACAAGGCACTGGAGCTGAAACGCTGGCGCTTGCTGGCCTCGGAGACGCCGATACAAGCCATCCTGATTGGGGCGAATCAGCAAACTGTGCAGGCGGGCGAGTCTTTGCGTGCGCAGGGTCTGTGGGTCGCTGCCATACGGCCGCCCACTGTACCCAAAGATACGGCGCGTTTGCGGGTCACGCTGTCTGCTGCGCATGACAGCTCGCAGATAGCGGCGCTGGCCGCAGTGATCAATTCCATGGAGGGTGCATGAGTCTGAAATTCGCGTGTTTCGTTACCGGCACCGATACCGGTGTGGGCAAGACGCTGATCTCGTCGGCCTTGCTGCACGGATTGTCAGAGGCCGGATTAAAAACAGTAGGCATGAAACCATTGGCCGCCGGTGCCGAGATGCGGAACGGGGAATTGCACAACGATGATGTGGTTGCGCTGGAAGGTGCGTCCAGCCTGTCTCTGCCGCGCGAGCTGGTGGTGCCTTATCTGCTGCGAGAACCCGCAGCGCCGCACATAGCTGCAGCGCTGGAGAACACCGCCATCGATCCGCAGCGTTTGCTGACGGCCTATGCCCAGATTGCAGCGCAGGCCGATGCCGTGGTGGTGGAGGGTGTTGGTGGTTTTAGGGTGCCGCTGACTGAGGATTTTGATACAGCCGATCTGGCTGAAAAACTGCAGCTTGATGTTATCCTCGTGGTCGGTCTGCGTCTGGGTTGCCTCAATCATGCGCTGCTGACCGCCGAGGCGATTGCGGCGCGCGGTCTGAGGCTGGCCGGATGGGTGGCGAATCAGATGGATCCGGCGATGCCCCATCAGCAAGACAATATCGATGCCTTACGCTCGCGACTGTCTGCCCCGCTGCTGGGTGTGGTGCCCTACATGGCGCAAGCATCGGCTGCGGTAGCGGCGCAGTATCTTGATTTTCGCTGGACCGGCGTTGTACCCGCCAAATTTAACATCTGAATTTTGCGTCTGATTTTGTTATTAATTTTCTGAAAGACCTGCATGTCATCGCAAACCATCGCCTTTCATACTGCTGCTAAAAAAGTCGCAGCCACCGTCACTGCAAACGACATCTGGCCCGTCGCTGAAGTCGCTGCCCTGTTTGAATTGCCTTTCAATGATTTGATGTGGCGCGCGCAGCAGGTGCATCGTGCGCAATTTGATGCCAATGAAGTCGAGCTGGCCACGCTTTTGTCGATCAAAACCGGTGGCTGTCCCGAGGATTGCGGCTACTGCCCGCAGGCTGCGCGCTATGACACGGGTGTGACAGCACAAAAAATGATGCCGGTCGAAGAAGTGGTGGCTGCAGCGCAGGCTGCGAAAGACAGTGGTGCCACGCGCTTTTGCATGGGTGCGGCTTGGCGCTCACCGAAAGACCGCGATCTCGATGCGGTCGAAGACATGGTCAAAGCCGTGAAAGCACTCGGTCTGGAAACTTGCGCAACGCTGGGTATGTTGAAAGAAGAACAGGCAGAGCGTCTGAAGACTGCGGGCCTGGACTACTACAACCATAATCTCGATACCGCACCCGAATTTTACGGTGACATCATCACCACCCGTGACTATCAAGACCGACTCGACACGCTCGGTCATGTGCGTCAGGCTGGTCTGAAAGTTTGTTGCGGTGGCATCGTCGGTATGGGTGAATCACGTCAGCAGCGCGCAGGCTTGATTTCGCAGCTGGCCAATCTCAATCCCTATCCCGAGTCAGTTCCGATTAACCATCTCGTTGCGGTCGAAGGTACGCCACTGGCAGATCAAGAGGCACTGGATCCGCTGGAATTTGTGCGCACGATTGCGGTGGCGCGAATCACCATGCCCAAAGCCCGTGTTCGCTTGTCAGCAGGTCGTCGCCAACTGGGCGAGGGTGTGCAGACGCTGTGCTATCTCGCTGGTGCGAACTCGATTTTCTATGGCGACAAACTACTGGTGACGGGCAATCCCGAAGTCGAAGAAGATCGCGCATTGCTTAACAGACTGGGAATTCGCGGCAAGCAGGGTGCTTGAGGCAGACTGCGCCAGTCAGGCGACATTGGTTTCCAGGCGCCCGCTGCTGCTATGCGAGTTTTACGACAACAGCGAAACTCACCAGCTGATACCGGTTTGATGCGGAAGGTTTTGCAGTCGTTACAAGGTATTACATTGTCAGTTCAGTAACTTGATGATCTCCGAAAGTCGCTCCGCTTGACGGGCCAGTAAATGACGCGATGCATCGGATGATAGGGACTCGACTTTCTCGGCAAATTCCACGGTATCGAGCCGGCGCCGGATCGCCAGCAACAATCCCTCCCTAGTTTTGTTTTGCTGCAGATCTTCCCAAGCTTCAGCCAGTAGGTTCACCAAGAGCGGATGCCACCCTGTTTCCCGCATAAATTCCTGAATTTGCAGTGCCGTAGTCCCTGGCTTCAGATTCTTTAAAAAATCAGTCAGCGCAGCTTGCTGCTGCTGAGATTTTTCTGCTGCAGTCAGTAGAAGCAACGATGCCTGAAGTGTCGTTGTCCGCGCGAGTGTTCTTGCCAAATCAGGCGCCTGTGCATGATTGGCATAGATGGTTTCCGGTGCAGGATTATCGTCGCGCATTAAATCATTTAATGTCTGCGAACTTGCCAGATTTTCAGCGAAAGAGATTTTTAGCTGACCAGCGCTGGGTATATAGTCCTTTTTATTCATTGAAGAGTAAATTTCCAGCACATTTCTGGCCGAGCTAATCACAGCGCTGGCCACAATATGACGAAAGCCAAGGTCGGCGCAAAGATATCCCATTAATCGCTGTTCAGGTTCGGTGTTGCTATTAGTGTCGTGATTAGTCAGGAGCTCGGTGTGAATATAATTGCTTAGGTCATCGAACGTGTGATTGTATGAGTAGCTTCCGTCTTTCAAAGCGACTTTGAATTGATGTTCAAGTAATATATCAACGACCAAACTGTCCGGCGAAGGCTGATGAAGTTCAATGAGAAGCTCAAGAAAATTTTCCTTTGATTTTCCTTGGACTGATGCCGGGCGATGCTCAAGTAGTAACTGAATTATTTTCGCATGCTTTTTTTCGATAGCGAATTGAAGTAAGGTTTTTTTATTTTTATTGACTTGATCGGTCTTCGCGCCAGCTTTGATCATCAGCCCTGCGATTTCATGATGCCCATTTTTTACTGCCTCATACAGAGAGTCTTGTAGGCAGGAGAATAATTCTTCGTCGACGCCGTTAATCCATGAAGTTGACAGAGGGAGTGATGGTGAAAATTCATCCATCAGTTTTTTTATCACTTCAGTGTGCCCTTTTTTAGCGGCAATTGTGATGGCCCGCCAGATGTATGTATCCGTTTTTGGTTCTATTTTTATGCCATGTTTTAGGAGGGTAGATAAGGACTTTGCGTAACCATTCCTAACAGCAAACATTAACTCGACTTGGAAGTCTTGTTTTATATTTTTGTGATGTTTGTTAATCAGAATGGGTAGTAGCAGATCGATGATCTCTGTTTTCTGAAATTTAATGGCCATACGAAGCGGCGAAATCAGCTCTTTAATTGTTTCATCAATCTTAGCCCCATGTTGAATGAGTAGCTTAGCGATTTTTATATAACCATGTTTGGCCGCAAGGATCAACGCTGTCCACTGCTCACGCCTAAGCTGGTTAACGTCCGCTTTTTTTTGAATCAATAACTCGACCATCTTCAAGTGATTGTTTGTAACTGCGCACATCAATGCCGTCCAATTGTCGTCTTCATTATCTACAACTGCTCCTTTGCCAATCAACATCTCGGCCAACTCAAGATGATTCATCTGCGCGGCAAACATCAATGCGCTCCATCCATCGGGTTGTGTAGAGTTGACTGGCAATCCCTTGCGAATCAGTAGTGCAGCCACCTCCAAATGACCGTGTTTAGCTGCGATCGTCAAGGCCGAATGTCTTGCGCTTTTTAGGTGAACTGACGCTCCACTGCGAATCAAAAACTCGACTAATTCCAGATGGCCGTTTTTAGCGGCGAGCATCAATGCCGTCTGCCCGTCATTTTTTTTCTGATTAACGACCGCTCCTTTTTTTATCAGTTTTTCCGCCAGAGTTAGATATCCCTTTTCGCTCGCTGACATGAGGGTGGTCTTGCCTTTTGAGTTTTGATAATTCGGCGATGCTCCGGACGCGATGAGCCTCTCGGCTATATCAGGGAGATTATTAGTTATTGCTTCGAATAGCAGAGATGAGAGTGGCTGCTGTACCTTGGTTAAAAGCTCAGGGTTCTGACTAGTCAGCTTTTCCACTAGATTCCAGTCGGCATTGCTGATCGCTTTGTCCAGACGTTCAAATTGCTTTGCGGTCGATCGTGCAATAGGCCTGTCGTCGGATCTGTCAATCAAATTTGGAGACGCACTCCCGGGCAATTTGTTCTTGGTGCCAGTCGTTGGTGCCGATCGATCAGGCCCTGTTGGGTTGCTATTACTATCAATTTCGCTCTCGTAAAACAATTCGACGCCATTTCTGAAGCGCCGCCCCTCAGAATCAGTAACGACCTCTGCCCTTTCTTTCGAACTGATGCGGGGAGTATTTTGTTGTGTGGGGGAGGATCCAGGGATCGGGGTAACGTCTGGTAGAGGGGTTTGATCCTTGGGTAGGTTGGCCCCGACGTTATTTTTCATTCATTTCTCCTGAAAATCTCAAATCATGGCCAAGTGGCTGACGACCTGCTTGCCATGATGTGGCCGGGTGACGGTTTGATGAATCAGTGACTTAGTGAAATAACTTGAAAATAGTTCCAATGATTCGCGTCGAATCATTGGAGCTTGGTGCAGAGGTGGGAGAGTGCTGAGGGGCTGACTTCTATGCACATCGGTTCCGGAAAATAAATCCGGAGCCGATGCTTTCTGTAATATTACAAGGCATTGCTGCCGAGAGGTTTGCGGGCAACCATGCCGATGAGTGCAGAGCGACCACTGTGCTGCGTGCCTTCGGTGAGCACGCTGTCATAGGCCTGTAATTCGACGACCGTCATGTCGCTGAACGCATCGCGTAAAAGCGCTTCGGTATACAAGTGATCAAGGTTTGGCGGGCCACCCGTTTTGTACTCCAGTTGTTTCGGCGTGTAGCCCTGCAACAGGATCAGTCCGCCGGGTTTCAGCGCCGACTTCATGTGCGCAAATAGTTTGGCGCGTGCGTCCGGATCGGCAAACTGAATGAAGATCGCCACCACCGCGTCATATAACTCAGGCTTCCAATCAAATTTGTCGGCGCCGCAGACCTGATAATTCACCTGCACGTTAGCCTGCTGTGCGAGATTGTTCGCTTTGCTTACGCCAACCGGGGAGATATCAAAGGCATCGACCTGCATGCCTTGCTGAGCCAGCCAGACGCTGTTGCGACCTTCACCATCGGCAACTGCCAGCACACGACCGCCCGCGGGGAGCAGGTCGCGATGCTGTGCCAACCACACATTCGCTGCAGTGCCGAAGATGTAGTCGTCTGTCGAAAATCGCGCATCCCAAGTCTGGGCAGGATTCGCGAAACCTTTTGAGCGACGCTTAGGCATGATCGTTCGAGGATTCCATCGGGCAGCTGCGCAGGCCGAGCACCGTGTAGGCCGGGCAGAAGCGCAGGGCGCCGGTGGCAATCGGCAAGAGACCTATCCAGCCCCAAGCGCCAATCACATTCAGCAGCGATAGCAGGATAAGCAGGCTGCCCACAAAGATACGCAGTGCACGATCAGTCGATCCGACGTTCGCATTCATGAGACTCTCCTCAGGTTGTTGAACAACAAAGTTAACGAGAATTTACTGCGCACTGGCGTTGCGGGGTTGGTGCAAAAAACGGTTGGCCAGCTCGTAAAGGGCCATGCCCGCCACCATCGCAATGACAAAGATAACCGCTTTTGGGTTGCCTGTGCCAAGTGATGTAATGGCGGGGCCCGGGCAGAAGCCGGCCATGCCCCAGCCGGCACCAAACAGCAGACTGCCAATGATCAAGCGCCGGTCGATGTCATTTTTTGTGGGCAGGTGCATCGCACCGCCAATGAAATTCGTCGTGCGCTTGTTGGCGAAACGAAAAGCGATAAAGCCCACCAGAATCGCGCCGCCCATTACCAAGGCCAGCGACGGATCCCAGTTACCGGCGATATCCAGAAAGCCGATGACTTTCGATGGATCGGTCATACCGGCAAAAATCAATCCTATGCCAAAGATCAGACCGACGATGAAGGAGGACAGGGTATCGATATGTTTTTTCATGTTGGACTCTCTCAGGCCAGAAGATGACGCATCACCAACACGATCGCCATGCCTGCGCCCATAAAGGCGAGGGTGGCCACCAGCGAACGAGGCGAAAGACGGGACAAACCACAAACACCATGACCGCTGGTGCAGCCCGCGCCGTAGCGCGTGCCGATACCGACCAGAAGTCCTGCAATCACCAGCACCTCAGTATTGGCTTCGATCGTTGCCGTAACCGGGCCAGTGAAAGCAAAAATGGCCGCTGGCGCGGCAACCAGGCCGAGCAGAAAGGCGATACGCCAGAGCATGTCGCCGGGCTTGCGACTCAATAGCCCGCCGAGGATGCCGCTGATGCCCGCGATGCGGCCGTTCGCCAAAATGAACAAGGCGGAAGAAATACCGATCAAAACGCCGCCCAAGAGCGACATACCCGGTGTGAAATGTATCCAGTCAATGGTCATGCAGAGTCTCCTTCAGGTGTGGCGCAGTATTGCTGATAGAGCACCGCAAGTACGGCAAGTACGGTGTCACTGGTGATGCGATAAAAAATCTGTTTGCCCTCGCGCCGTGTTTCCACAAGCGACTCGTCGCGCAGCACGGCCAGCTGCTGAGAGAGAGTGGGTTGCTGTATGTCCAGCAGTTCTTCGAGTTCTCCTACACGGCGCTCACCCTGAGCCAATTGACACAGAAGCATCAGTCGATCGGGGTTGGACATCACCCGCATCAGCGAACAGGCTTGATTGGCGGCAGTCCGCATGGCGGGTAGATCGAAGTCGGTAGTCGGGGTCATGATGTCCGGTTTCAGGAGGCAGAAAACGAAGACAATATACCTGAAAACAAACTATAAAACAATAAACTATAAATTTGAAAAGTGATTGGTGAGCTACCCACAGCCTTGCCGTTGGCTAAATGCCTGACATTCGCGAAAATGATTTCTTTTATTCAATATTTCCCTAGACAAACATGCCTATATCCGTAAAATCGGTCTACACCAGTTATTCGGTTTAAATAACCGGTAGATAAAAGTTAGTCTACGTAGTAACAAAATCTATAATTTACCCTCAATACGGAGAACAGCAATGCGTTTAATGCCAGCACTGCTCGTCGCTATAGCGGCAGCAAGCGTCGGCCAGTTCGCTTTTGCGGACACGGCTGATGTCAAGACCCAGACAATTGTCGAAGTCAAAAAGAAGGGCGCTCATTGCGAGCAAGATCCTAACTGCTTTAACCGCTACCACCCGGCCATCAAGCCAGTGGCTCGAGCAAAGCCGGGCGATCTGATCGTCGTTCACACACGTGATGCGCTGGATTCGAATCTGAACATCAATTCGAAGGCAAAAGACGTCACCGCTATCGACGTTAACCTGATCCACCCAATGACCGGCCCGATCTACATCGAAGGCGCAAAGCGCGGCGATGTACTGGCAGTCAAACTCATCGACATCAACCCGAATGAATATGGTTACACCACCATCATTCCAGGTTTCGGTTTTCTGCCTGACCTGTACACCGAGCCGTTTGTCGCAAACTGGAAGCTGAACCGTCGTGAAGCAGTCTCTGCTGAGGTTCCAGGCGTTCGTATCCCAATGAACGGTTTCATGGGTTCCGTTGGCGTGATGCCAGGCGAGCCTGAAGTCGACAAGTGGCTCGCTCGCGAGACACAGTTGGGCAAAGCCGGCGGCGTTGCACTGCCACCTGAGCCAACCAGCGCACGTCCTGCTGATATTTGCGGCCCTAACGGTAGCCACAAGGACAAGTGCCTGCGTACCATCCCACCGCGTGAAAACGGCGGCAACATGGACGTCAAGCAAATGGTCGAAGGTACTACGTTGCTGTTGCCATGCTTCGTTGACGGCTGCGGCTTCTTCATCGGCGACGTGCACTACGCACAGGGCGATGGCGAAGTGGCTGGTACTGCTATCGAAATGGGCGCAATCGTGACCGTACAGACTGAAATCCGCAAAGGCATGGCATCGGTCGTCAAGCAGCCGCATTTCGAAGGCGGTTCGCAGCTCAAGAAACTCGAGCCAGACAGCTTCCACGCAACGGTTGGCTATCCATTCAAGAATGCTGGCGAAGTGCCACCACAGTGGACTTATCTGGACAGCGAAAAAATCAAGCCGCTGACCAACCTGTCCAACGACGTCACACTCGCAGCGCGTAACTCGCTGATTCAGATGCTCGACTGGCTGCAAGCCACCAAAGGTCTGACTAAAGAGCAGGCATTTGTTGTTACCAGCGTCGCTTGCGATCTGCGTATCAGCAACGTGGTTGACGTTCCTAACTACGCTGTGACTACAATCTGCCCGACAGAAATCTTCGGCAAGAAGTAATTTCTGTGGTATTGAAGTAAAAAGAGCGAGGATTTTCCTCGCTCTTTTTTTGGGATGAACCATGCAAAGAAGACGATTTATCGGTAGTGCAGCAGCACTACTCGCAGCCGGACTCTGGCCAGTAGCCCAAGTACTCGCACACACACCCTATGCGCAATGGGATCTTTTCCGCAAACGCAATCTGCAGATCCTGACATCGCACAGTGATCTACCGGGTGACGACATTGGTGAAGAGTGGGTTGATTTTCTGCGCAAAAAATTGCCGCTGTCGCGCGCCATGGTGAGTCGTGCACGTGATGTGGCGCGAGTGGCCAGTCTGCTCAAGACAGATCAATCCAAACTGGCGGTGCTTTCGTATCAGCATGCCAAAGCGATGATGACTGGCGCCGCGCCTTTTGAAGATTATCCCAACATGCCGCTGCAGATCATGTTTGACAATGGCACGCATGTCTTGGTCACGCGTAATGATCTGCCCTTGCATCATGGCTTTCTCATTGCGGTGACACTGCTTGAAGCTGCGGGTCCGTTGCACTTGACGGTACCTATGGAAGGCAAGTTCGGTATGAAGGTACATCCCGGTGCGCGTGCTGCCGCACTCGGCGAGAAAGTTGAATTGCCTGCTTCGGAAGCCAAGTAATGCGGGGAAGTTCGCTCATGTCCGTTTTCAAGATCATGCAAACCGGAGTTCTGTTGCTGGGTTTGCTGATGTCGGCGATGAACGTAGAGGCGCACGATGCCATCAGTGCCGATGCGCGCAAGATTTATTTAGCCCGACTGGATGAATTGACGCGCACTGCACAAGGTAATGCGCCCGCTGCAGTCCGGGCAAATGCCTGGCTGGAGATGGGCAGGACCCTCGATGAAATACGCGCATTGCTCAACGAAGACATCATCAGTCATGGCAAGACGCAAGGCCTTGAGACGTCGGTGCTGGTGAATATGCTCAATGCCTCGGTGCATAAACTCCAGGTGTCTCCACAGACGCGTTTGTATTTATCCGATCAACGTCCGTATCGCGAATCACTTGTGCTGGATCCGCGCGGCAAGCAGGCATCGCTCGCCCGCTTCCTGCTGTTCAAGTACCATTTCTATGACAGTTTCGTCGATCACCCGCTCAAGCCCATCAATCAAAGCCAGGAACGACTGCTCGAGATGATAGGCATCGGTGAAAGTTTGCTGACCCTGCGTGATCCTGCGATTGATAGCGAAGAGGTGCATTTCATACTGGGCATTCATTATTTGCAGGCACTCGATTCCGGCGCGGTACCCAAACCGAAATGCCAGGCGCGCGTTGGCGAGTTGTTGAAAAAATTTCGCAATCAGTGGCCGTCAAGTCTGAAGCTGGCTACCCTCGAAGCCCTGTCATCGCCATGAGGCTGTTGCGGCTGTTATGTCACTTGCTGATCATAGGATTGCTGTTGCCACTGACGGCGGGAGCGCATCAGTCCGGCAATAGTTATATGCGTATCAGCAGCACCGAAGCAGGTGTGTCCGTGCAGATTGATTTCGCGGTACGCGATCTGAACAGCTTGCTGCAGATACCCCCTGACAGGCAAAAAGAAATCCGTCGGCACGAACTTGAAGAAATGCAGGAGCGGCTTGCGGCGCTGGTCGGCGAGTCGCTGACGCTGGAGGCAGATGGCGATCCACTGTCGTTGACCTTTCAGTCACAAGAAGTCACGGTACATAATGACGGACTCTATGTTCGTCAGATACATACTGCAGCGGCATTACCCGCCAATGCCGCTTATCTGCTGGTGCATTATGGTTTTTTTAATGAAGAAGAAAAAGTCGCACGCGCTTTCCTGAAGCTCAATAGCGGACCGCTGGAATCCACCTCTGTGCTGGATCCGCGCCATGCGGTGCAGCGTTTGCCCTTGCGTGAAATCGCATTGGCTGAGGCCTTGTGGACTTATGCGCGTGAAGGCGCTTTGCATATCTGGAGTGGGCCGGATCATCTGTTATTCCTGTTGTGTCTGTTGCTGCCGGGTCTGGCTCTGGCAGCACCACGTGCAGCAGCCTTGTCCTCTGAATTGACAGCATCCGCGACGGCGGTCGTTTCAGCGAATTCGGGTGTGCGTACAGTGGGTATTTATGCGCTCAAGGTAGTGACGGCATTTACGCTGTCGCACTCCATCACGCTGGCGGCTGCTGCGCTGGACTGGGTTGCCTTGCCGGATAAGCTGATCGAGTCTGCCATTGCGGCGTCCATCATCGTGTCTGCATTGCTCAATCTGCGCGGCGGCGAAGGCAGACAGTCATGGAAACTCGCGCTGGGTTTTGGTTTGATTCACGGCATGGGTTTTGCGAATGGACTGCGCGAGTTAGGACTGTCTTCCTCGCATTTCATTGAAACGCTAGTGGCTTTCAATCTGGGTGTGGAATTCGGCCAGTTGGTCGTGGTGCTGGCGGCTGGCTTGATGCTCTGGCCGGTACTTGGCAATGAGCGCGTGATTAGATTGATTCAGCGCTGGGGATCGATTGGTATTTTGTTGATGGCTTGTGTTTGGCTGGCGGAGCGGGTGTTGGGGTAGGGTAGAGTGCGCTGTATGCCTGAGGAGTCTCGGCGTGGGCTCGTTACTGTACGGA
>JBIIEY010000263.1:0-3561 GCA_044237595.1 Burkholderiaceae bacterium
TCGTTCAAGTCATTGATTTTTCTGTTTTCCGCCTTGGGCAAACCGGCTGAGTTCGCACAATCAGGAAATTTTTGCAGCACGCCGCTCAAGTTTTGAGTTCTGCTGTCGACACCCCAAATTACTGTTACTGAGTAAAACAAAAGCCGAGCTTTGTTTATACTTCGGCGCATGCGACGATCATCTCTGGAGATAGCAAAATGAAAAAAATCATCATGGGGGGCCTGCTGGTATTGTCGGGGGCCGCACTGGCGGGCGATAACAAGCCTTTCGTATCTCTGGACGCAAGCAGTGAAAAGGACACGCTTGCCAGTGAATACATCGGCGCCAACATCACCATCGGGGTCAAGACAGCCGACAAGTTCGAGTATTCGGTGAAGGCAGGCACCAGCGCAAAGGGCACCAGCAGCAGCGACACCATCAGCAACAACCTAGAGTTCAAGGTCAAGAAATCTTTTGATGTGGGTATGTTCTTTCTACCCTACGTCGCTGTGCGTGTTGGCGAGAAGCTGAACTACAACACGACCCATTTCACCCACTACGCTTTTGATGCAGGCGCAAAAATACCACTGTCGAATGGGCTCTCGCTCGATATCGGTACCCGTTATCGCAATGCGTTTACCTCAGCCGAAGCTTACAAGAGTATGCGCTACCATGCGATGTTCCTCTACGATATTGATCAGCACAACACCGTCGGCTTGCGTTATGCGCGCAGCTACTCGGATGTCTCCGATTACGAAGAGCGCAAGAGCTGGCGCGTGCACTACCAGCGCAGCTACTGATATCGCGCTCACCTGCGCTTTGGCGCAGTCTGAAAACCCGGCACCGACAGCTGCCGGGTTTTTTATTGCCGTAATTGGCTAATAGCGAAATAATCTAGGCCTGAAAGCTTTTCATTTTCCTGACATAATCCGGCCGAAGCTGACAAATAGCTGACGGAAATTGTCGGGACGGTAATTTTCTATGTGTTTTACCACTGAACGAGCGCTGATCCAATACACTAGGAACCGTTTGTAGCGACAAAACTGAATTTAAGTCCTTGATTATTAATGGTTTGACTTCGCACAGCGCCGTTAGCATGCCGATAAATACGGATTTTTTCAGCACCTTCCTGATTTTGACTGAGAGCACATCTATGCCGAGTAGCACGAGGGCCCAGACGGGTCCTTTCTCCCGTCCCCCAATATCGATCCCGGTTCGATGCTTCTCAAGCCTGTGGGCTTGCCTCTTGCTGGTCTTCCTGAGCTTGCCTGCCGCTCACGCAGCAGAGCCCGGCAAACCCGCGCCCCGCATGATCAGCATCGACGATCTGGTCATGCTGGTGCTTCAGCACAATCCAGGGCTTCGGACTGGTCAGCGCAGCGTGGATATCGCCACCGCTGGCGTGACGACGGCTGGCGCGATCCCTAACCCGCGCATCGAAGTCAATACCGGACGGAATGGCGGCGTACCAAGCTCCTCCGCACAGGCCGGCAACGTTGTGGGTGTCGGCGTATCGCAGTTCATCGAAAACCCGAATTTGCGAAACGCACGCGTCAACACCGCGCTCTACGCCGAGCAAACCAGCTTGCAATCACTATCGCAAATCCGTAATGAACTCGTCAGTCAGGTCAAGTTGCGGGCCTACGAATACCTGCTGCGCAAGGAAGAAGCGCTGGCGGCGGCCGATGCGCTGAATCTGCTGCTGCAAATCCGCGAGCGCGTAAAAGTTCGTGTTGACACTGGTGAGGCCGGCAAATATGAACTCATCAAGTCAGACGCGGAAATCATCAACGCCCAGCAGCGCGAGCAAACAGCACGACTGCAAATTCAGCAGGCCGCGATATCGCTCAACAGATTGGCCGCAGGTCAGCTGCCGCCGGTATGGGACCTCGATGCCCAGCTTAATGAAGTCACCGCCCTGCCCGAGCTGGAAGTTCTCAAAAAATCTGCCATGCAGTCCAACCCGGAGTTACGCGTCCTGGAATCTGAATTCGAAAGAAATCAGTCACGCATCGCCGAAGCCACAGCCAGTCGTCTGCCCGGTCTCGAAGTGCGTCTGTCCCAAATTCGCGAGCCCGATGTACGACAAGATCTTTTGGGTGTCTCCATTCAGGTGCCCTTGTTCGACCAGCGTCGTGGTCCGCGCGCTGAAGCCATCGCCGAACGCGAGCGAACCATATCGAGACTGGAAGGTCGACGTGCCGAGCTCATTCAGCAGCTCGAACTGTCATGGAAATCGGTCGAGATAGCACAGGTACGTATCAAGGCGCTGTCCGAGGGCGCCATGCGCGATGCCGAGGCCGCACTTCGTGTTGCGCAGGCCGCTTACCGTTTTGGCGAGCGCGGCATTCTGGAAGTGCTGGATGCACAGCGCGTGTTGCGTGCAGTGAGACAGGACCTGCTACTTGCACGTTATCAGTTGCAAGCCTCTGTGATCGAGTTAGACACGCTCGCCGGCCGCTACGCCAGCCCGAACCAGTAACTACAGAATCAACCTCTACTCGAAACACGCCATCATGACCGCTATCCCTTTTCACCGCATTGCCTCGCTTGCGCTGTGCTGTTTCGTCCTGTCTCTGGCTGGGTGCGGCAAGGACGATGCAGCCAAGAAGCCTGCTGCCCCTGCCGCAACCGCTGCACCTGCTGCTCAGAAAAAATCAGACCCGATGGAGGTCGAACTCAGTGCGGAGATGAGCAAACAATTCCGCGTCGAGGCCGCTCAGATGGCAAGCATCGCAATCACGCAAAAAGTTTCAGGCCGCATTGAAGCCAACGAGCACCGCACAACGCGTATCGGTGCCTCGGTCTCAGGCAGGGTGATTCAGGTAATGGCCGAAGTGGGTGACCGTGTCAAAGCGGGTCAGGCACTGGCCCGGCTGGCCAGTCCTGAGCTCACGAACGCGCAGCTCGCCTTCCTGCGCGCCGTCTCCAGCACCAAGCTGGCTGAGCGCTCGGTCGAACGCGCGCAACAGCTGGTGCTCGCCGATGTGATCGGTAACGCCGAGTTGCAGCGCCGCGAGGTGGAGCTCTCTGTCGCACGCGCCGAACTGCGCGCAGCCAGCGATCAGCTGCGACTGATCGGCATGTCACCGGGAGCGATTGACAAGCTGCGTGAAACAGGTGCGCTGGCCTCCGAAGTACCGATCACGGCAACACGCACTGGCATCGTCATTGAGCGAAAAGTCAGTCAGGGGCAGGTCGCACAACCAGGCGACCCCTTGTTTACCGTGGCAGATCTGTCGAATGTGTGGGTGGTGGGTGCTCTGCCAGAACAGGATGCCAACTCGGTCAAACTGAATCAGCGCGTCGAAGTTGAAGTCGCAGCGCTCGGACAGCAAGTTCTAAAGGGCAAGATCGTCTACATCAGCGATACCGTGCAAACTGACACGCGTACCGTGCCCATCCGCACCGAGGTCGATAACCCGAAATTCGAGCTCAAGCCACAAATGCTGGCAACATTGCGACTCAATGGACTCTTCGTCGAGCAACTCGCGATACCTGCAGCCGCTGTCGTACGCGAAAATGACAAGGACTATGTCTTCGTCAAGGTTGCAGAAAATCGTTTTCGCCTGACCGAAGTGC
>JBIIEY010000264.1:0-3547 GCA_044237595.1 Burkholderiaceae bacterium
ACCCCATCTCATGCGTCACGCATAACATGGTCATGCCCTCCTGCGCCAATTTCATAATCACTTCAAGTACCTCGCCCACCATTTCGGGATCCAGCGCAGACGTTGGTTCGTCAAACAGCATGACCACCGGATCCATCGCCAATGCTCGCGCGATGGCCACCCGCTGCTGCTGACCGCCTGAAAGTGCCGCTGGATACTTATCTCTTTGGTCCGACAGACCAACCCTCGCCAACAGCGCTTGAGCACGTGTCACGGCATCCTGCTCGCTGCGGCCTTTGACATGCACCTGCGCAAGCGTGAGATTGTCGAGTACGCTCAGGTGAGGAAACAGTTCGAAATGCTGGAATACCATGCCCACGCGCGAACGCAAGGCACGCAAGTCGCTACGACTGTCATGCACGGGTACGCCATCGACCTGAATTTCACCGCTGTTGATGCCTTCCAGACCGTTGATCGTTTTGATGAGCGTGGATTTACCGGACCCTGAGGGGCCGCAGATGACAAGCACTTCGCCGCGCGCCACCGTGACTGAGCAATCGCTCAGCACTGTAAAGCTGCCATAGGATTTGCAGACGTTTTTCAGACGGATGA
The DNA here is from genome assembly GCA_044237595.1 of Burkholderiaceae bacterium. Taxonomy (GTDB): domain Bacteria; phylum Pseudomonadota; class Gammaproteobacteria; order Burkholderiales; family Burkholderiaceae_D; genus Pernthalerella. The sequence continues at coordinate 592 of JBIIEY010000264.1, forward strand.
TGGTGGTATCAGTAGTCATGGATAGTCAGCACAAATAATCAGGGTTGAAGTGGGACGCGCTGCTGAAAGCGTCGTACCAGTGACGACAGTGAAAAGCAGATCACAAAATAGGTCAGTGCTGCTGCTACATAAGCTTCGACCGGACGTCCGAAATTTTTTCCAGCCACTTCAAAACCCTTGAGTAGATCATAGGCACCAATTGCGTAGACCAGCGAAGTGTCCTGGAAAAGAATGATGACCTGAGTGAGCAATACAGGCGTCATGTTACGAAACGCCTGCGGCAAAATGATGAAGCGCAGGTTTTGCCAGGTATTCAATCCAAGCGCGCTACCTGCCTGCATTTGCGCTTTGGGTATGGCCTGAATACCGGAGCGCATGATCTCGCAAAAAAATGCCGCCTCAAAGGCAATAAAGGTCACCACGGCTGACAACTCGGCGCCGGTACTGCGGCCTAAAATAAATGGTACAAGCAAAAAGAACCACAGCAGTACCATGACCAGAGGCACAGAACGCATCACATTGACATACATCGCAGCGGGTAATGACAGCTGGCGATTACCTGAGAGCCGCATCAAGGCCAATAGCGTACCAAGCACAATACCGCCTACCGTAGCGATCACAGTGAGCTGCAATGAAAACAGCAAGCCGCGCAGCAGATAATCCTGCAGCATTTGGCTGGTAAAAAATGAAAAGTCAAAGCTCATCAGCGCGCTCCGACCATGCCGGGTAGACGTGTACGCGACTCTATCCAGGCCATGATGCGATTGACGCTCAAGGCGGTGAAGGCATACAGCAGCGTGACACCTGCGTAGATTTCCAGACCGCGTCCAGTTTCTTCCTGCGCCTGCATCGCAAACAGTGTGAGCTCGGTGACCGACACGGCAAAGGCGACGGAAGAATTTTTGACGACGTTCATTGCCTCCGAGGTGAACGCCGGCAAGATGATCCGCAACGCTTGGGGCAGCAATACCTTCGCATACACCATGGCCGGCGACAGACCCAGGGCTTTGGCAGCCATTGCCTGCCCGGGTGGCAGCGATTGCAAACCGGCCCTTACCTGCTCTGCAATGCGCGCGGAGGTAAAGAGTCCGAGCGCAATGGCAGCCAACCAAAATGAAGACACACTACTAAACGCAGGAACAAACACGGGTAGCACGTGGTACCAAAGAAAAACCTGAACCAGTAGGGGAATGTTACGAAACAACTCAGTCCATACGGTCGCGACCAGAGCCAAGGACGCCAGTGGCAAGGTGCGTGCAATACCCACCATCACACCGAAAAACAGCGCGATAACGAATCCCAGTGCAGCGACTGACGCAGTCCAGCCCCAGGCGGAGATCATCCATTGCAGATAGGTGATGTCACCAGCAGCGCCAAAGCAGGCCGCGGCTTCACCGCTGAGGGTGCTGTTGCAAAAGACTTGCCAGTCCCAGTGCATGTCAGCTTGCCGGCTGATCGGTCGGTGATTTCAGGTTCTCGCGCAATCGATCGCTGATGGGTAAAGCGAGGCTGCGCTGACGCGGTGGTATCGGCGACATGAACCATTTTTTATACAGCTTCTCGAATTCGCCGGATTTCATCATCGCGGTAAGCGTGCCATCGACGAGTTTTTTGAACGCAGGATCATCTTTGCGCAACATGCAGGCATAGGCCTCGACCTGCAAAGGTTCCCCAACGATGGTGTAGTCATCGGGAGTTTTTGCGTTCAACATCAACCCTGCAAGCAGAATGTCATCCATCGCAAAGGCTTGCGCGCGACCGGATTCGAGTAGCAAAAATCCATCGGCATGGTCTTTCGCTGGAACGACATTCAGATTGAGATTTCTTTCCAAACTCAGTTTGCGTAGCTGTCCAAAAGTTGTAGTTCCAGTGGTAGTTGCAATCGCTTTGCCTGCAAGATCACCGAGCTTTTGAATGCCAGCTGATTTTTTAACGAGCAATCGTGAACTCGCATAAAAATAATTGACTGCGAAGGCGACTTCTTTAGCGCGCGCAGCATTGTTGGTAGTGGAGCCGCACTCGAGATCGACACTGCCATTGGCGACCAATGGAACACGATTTTGCGAAGTGACAGCCTGATATTCGATGCGCAGATCTTTTTTACCGCTTGCTTGCCGCATGGCCTCGGCCACTTTGTTGGCAATATCAACCCCAAAACCAATCGGATGGCCCGGACCATCAAGATAACTGAAAGGTACGGATGATTCGCGATAGGCCAGTACGATGCTGCCACGCTCGGTGATTTTGCCCAGCGTATCGGCACTCGCGCTCAATGCAGGTAAAAATAACAGTACCAGGCAACGTAGAAAAAACGAATTCATGTCAGGGATTCTCCAGAGAGGTGAGTTCAATCGCCGGCAGCACGACCCTCGCGACGTGGATCGGCACCGCCTGTAATGCCGTCCTTGTCGAGCACGATGGCGTGCACGCCGCTGGGCATGGGCAAGATGGTGACGCGATGACCGCGTTGCCGCAAGCCCTGTTGCAAGGATTCGGCTGCACTACCCCGTTCAAGCTCGGTGTCGCGATTACGGCTACCGATATTCGGCAAATTGATCGATTGCTGAACATCCAATCGCCAGTCCAGCACGCCAATCAGGGTCTTGGCCACAAAGTTGATGATGGCACTGCCACCGGGTGAACCTGCCAGCATGAACAAGCGCCCGTCACGCATGACAACGGTGGGTGCCATGGCACTGCGTGGGCGCTTGCCTGGCTCGACGCGATTGGCGACCGGACGTCCGTCGTTGTCGTTCGGCTGCAGCGAAAAATCGGTCAGCTGATTGTTAAGCAAAAAACCGCGCACGAAAATTTTGGAACCAAATTCGGATTCAATCGTGCTGGTCATGGAAACACCATGACCTTGAGCATCGACCACCACCAGATGCGTAGTCGATGGCAGATCTGCCGCCTGATCCTTGCCACGCTTGGCTAGCATCTGCAAAGGGTCGCCGGG
>JBIIEY010000265.1:0-3537 GCA_044237595.1 Burkholderiaceae bacterium
CCGCCATCTGGAAAACCCCAGTGCCGAAGCAGAAGAATCCATGTGGCGCTGGACCGTCAGCCCAGAAGCAGCGCCGGATGCAGCCGAGTATCTCGATATCGAATTCGAGCATGGCGATATCGTCAGTCTGAATGGCAAGCGACTCTCGCCGGCGGCGGTGCTGACGGAACTGAATCGCTTGGGTGGCAAGCACGGTATCGGTCGTCTGGATCTGGTCGAGAACCGCTACGTGGGTATGAAATCACGTGGCTGCTATGAAACACCGGGTGGCACCATCATGCTGCGCGCACACCGCGCGATTGAATCGATCACACTGGATCGCGAAGTCGCTCACCTCAAAGATGATCTGATGCCGCGTTATGCATCGCTGATCTATAACGGCTACTGGTGGGCACCAGAACGTGTCGCCATCCAGACTCTGATCGACCATACACAGCAGAGCGTGAATGGCTGGGTACGCATGAAGCTCTACAAAGGTAATGTCATCGTGGTTTCGCGCGATTCAAAAACTGACTCGCTGTTTGACATGAACATCGCCACGTTTGATGAAGATGGTGGCGCCTACAATCAGGCGGACGCTGGTGGCTTTATCAAACTCAATGCGCTGCGTATGCGGATTGCAGCGAATGCGAAGATCAAGCGTGGCAAGTAACCTAGGTATTGCTACCCAAGTTTAAACTGTCACCCCAATGATTAAACTGTCACCCCGGCGAAAGCCGGAGTCCAGCGTCTTTAGCAAAAAAACATAAGAGCCACTGGATGCCGGCCTACCCAGGCATGACGCCCTCTGAATTAAATCTAAAGGAAAAATAATATGAGCAATCAATTCGACAACGTCTCTGTCATTAAAAAATCCAACGTCTTCTTCGACGGCAAATGTATATCACACACCGTCATGCTTGCTGACGGCACAAAGAAATCGGTCGGCGTGATTCTGCCATCCTCACTGGTATTCAACACCGGTGTACCTGAGATCATGGAAATCACTGCAGGTAAATGCCGTGCGCGCGTCAAAGGTGAGGCAGACTGGACCACCTACACTGCGGGCCAGAGCTTTAACGTGCCGGGTAATTCGAGCTTTGAGATCGAGGCGACTGAAGCGGTGGATTATGTCTGCCATTTTGGCTGATACATCGCTTGGTTTAACTCATAGCATCAAACGATAACGGGCTCGGTTTCCAGCGACACGCCAAACCGAGTCCGGACATCTTCAACAATTTTTGTAGCGAGCGCGAGCACATCCGAACCCGCCGCCCCTCCCCGGTTAACCAGAACCAGTGCCTGTCGATCATGCACACCTGCAGCGCCGACAGAACGCCCTTTCCACCCACACTGATCAATCATCCAGCCTGCTGCCAGTTTGACGCTGCCATCGGGCTGCGCGTAACTCACTAGGTGGGGATACTTTGCCAGCAATTGTGTGTGCTGCTCCTGGCTTACAACCGGATTCTTGAAAAAACTACCCGCATTACCTATCTGCGCCGGATCAGGCAGCTTGCGTCGGCGAATGGCGATGACGGCATTGGCAATGTCTTGTGCGGTGGGGTCTGACACGCTGTGCGCGGCAAGCTCAGCTGCCAACTCTGCGTAGCGCAGGTTGGAATGCCACTGACGTGGCAAAGCAAAGCTGACGTCGACGATCACTGCCCTGTTACGCAATGCGTGCTTGAAGATACTGTCGCGGTAACCGAAGTGACAGTCATCACGGCTGAGTACCCGCATCTCGCGTGTCACAAAATCAAACAGGGTGAGTGAATGAAAAAATTCAGCGAGTTCACTGCCGTAGGCACCGATATTCTGTATCGGTGCCGCGCCTACACTACCGGGAATGAGCGCGAGATTTTCCAAGCCCGGCAAACCTTGGGCGAGTGTCCACTGGACGAACTCGTGCCAGTTCTCACCTGCCTCCGCACGTACGATTACCTGCTGTTCTGATTCGCCGACCACCTTGCGACCGGTGTTCACCATATGTAGTACCAGCCCGCTGAAATCCTTCGTCAGCAGCAGATTGCTGCCACCGCCCAGAATCAGGCGCGGTAATACTGACAATTGGGGGTCCGCGGCAATGGCTTGCAGATCTGCGACGGATTTGACGCTGACAAAGGTGTGCGCATGCGTATCGATACCGAAGGTATTGAGTTCGCGCAAGGAGACATCGTGCCGGAGGGTGAGTGCGGTGTTCATCAGCGCCGGATTATACCGATCACCGGCTGGCCGAATTTTTTCCGCTAGAATCCACGCCATACCCGTTTCAGGAGGAACCCAGCATGCCATCGTTTGACGTTGTATCCGAAGCAAATCAGGTCGAAGTCAAGAATGCCGTCGATCAGGCCAACAAGGAGATCGGCACACGCTTTGACTTCAAGGGCAGTGACGCGCGAGTGGAGCAGAAAGAACTCGAACTGACCGCTTATGCCGATAGCGACTTTCAGCTGAGTCAGGTCCGGGATGTACTGACCAGCAAAATGGCCAAGCGCAATGTGGACGTACGCTTTCTTGATATCGGCAAGATCGAGAAAATCGGCGGCGACAAGGTGAAGCAGGTTATCCGCGTGAAAAAAGGTATTGAGACCGAGGATGCCAAAAAGATTCAGCGCCTGATCAAGGACAGCAAGATCAAGGTCCAGGCGAGTATTCAGGGTGATTCATTACGCGTGACCGGCGCCAAGCGCGATGATTTGCAGGCGACGATGGCGATGCTGAGAAAAGATGTGACGGATTTACCGCTGGAATTTAATAATTTTCGGGATTGAGGCGAGGTCAAAGACGCTGGATCCCAGCTTTCGCTGGGATGACGGTAGGAATTTTACGATCGCCACAAAAACAACCGTCATCACCTGCATGTGATGACTGCTGCGTGGGCGGATCGCATGCGATCGGAATTCCCCACTCGCTCCCGGCGTAGGCCGGGATCCATCACTACTCTGGCAGTGCTCCCATCAAGTTGATTCAACGAGGTTCAATCCGTCTTCGCGATACGACGCTGACGAACCGCTGCAGCCAGTCCCTCTAGCACCGTGAGGCTGCTCTCCCAGTCGATGCAACCATCGGTAATGGACTGACCATAGGTGAGCTCCTTGCCCGCTACCAGATCCTGACGGCCTGCCACCAAGTGGGACTCCACCATCACACCAATGATCCTGTCATCACCACCCGCGACCTGCGCCGCGATGTCAGCACAGACGGGTACCTGATTCTCCGGCTTCTTCGAGCTGTTGGCGTGCGACGCATCGATCATCAGTTTCTGAGAGAGTCCGTTTGATGCCAGTGCTTTGGCAGCCTCTTCGACGCTGGCAGCGTCGTAGTTGGGTGCCTTGCCGCCACGCAGGATGATGTGGCAATCCTCGTTACCGTTGGTCGATACGATGGCGGAGTGACCGCCTTTGGTGACCGACAAAAAGTGGTGGGGTTGTGATGCTGCCTTGATAGCGTCAGCAGCAATCTTGATGTTGCCATCCGTGCCGTTTTTGAAACCGACGGGACAGGACAAGCCGGAGGCCAGCTCACGGTGCACCTGAGACTCAGTCGTACGAGCAC
>JBIIEY010000266.1:0-3535 GCA_044237595.1 Burkholderiaceae bacterium
AACTGGAGATTAGCCTTGAATCGATTTATCATTGAATTCGGCGATCGGCTGCCCGATTACCAATAAGTGTTCCGTCGGCACTTACACAGAATAATTTACAGGGTCGATTTTTTATGCGAGGACTGGTGTTTTTTCTACTCGCGCATCTTCATTCAAACAGTCGTTATTAATCTAACTTTTCCATCAACGACAATAACGATACCCGTGCAGGCTTGAGTGGCTCTTGAGTTGGCCTGATGCTCGCTCCATGGCCTAAGATGTGCCGGTCCAATCTGAATCTGATTAGGTGCGAATCTCTTCTCGGATCATTTATCAACCTTGTCGAGGTACTCGCTTTTATGCATGCGTGGCTTCGAAGCGATGAATTCTGGAGATCGTATCGGCCATTGATTCTCGCGCAAGCTCGGTATCGTAGTGCGTCTGCAGGTTGACCCAGCTCTGTGCATCGGTGCCGAAGAAAGCCGCCAGACGCAGTGCGGTATCAACGGTAATACCGCGCTGGCCCTTGACGATCTCGTTGATGCGGCGGGGCGACACATCAATGGCTTTCGCAAGGGCGTATTGGCTGATACCCATCGGATTGAGCCAGTCTTCCAGCAAGATCGTGCCGGGATGCTCCAGGGGGATTTCACGGGTCATGATTTGCTCCTTCAGTGATAGTCCACGATTTCAACTGCAATGGCATTGCCTTCGCTCCAAATAAAGCACAAGCGCCACTGATCATTGATTCTGATACTGTGCTGACCTGCGCGGTCACCCTTTAAGGCTTCAAGTTTGTTACCGGGAGGGATACGCAGGAAGTCCAGCGACGTCGCCGCGTGTAACTGCTGCAGTTTGCGTAGCGCAACCTTCTCGATGTTGGCAAATCGTTTGACTCGGCGACCGAGGAACAGATGTTCAGTGCCAGCGCATTGGAAGGTCAGGATCATCCGCGTGATAATAACGACGACCGTTATTGTCGTCAAGCGGTACTAGTCTTCAGAACTGCACGGCTACGATTCGCCCCGACGGACTATGTCCCGAACCACTCATTCTTGGCCAGATATCGCCACCGGACTACAGGCGGATTCCCGACTTAGCGCCTTGCTGCAGCAGTCGGCTTCCCAAGTTTTTTGTCCGATGTCTTCGATATTTTTTACTACTGAATATTGTTTAATTTTGCATTCATCCGGCTGATCAGCGCATTTACATCGATTGTCCAGCTTCACCGGGTAGGCTTTCCGTGGCTTGTCACACTTCCTATGTCATTACTTATCTCTAGCAACCCGAAAGCTGCTTCCGCTGAAGCGGTAATAATTGGGGTGTGTGCCGTCGCGCATCGCCGTGCGCAATTGCTGAGGGTCGTCTCCCCATGAGCCACCCCGTAAAACTCTCAAGGAGCAGTTACCGGTAGGCCATGGACTGCCGTCTCTTGGGGCTCCGCGGTAATTGTCATTCCAGCAGTCTTGCGTCCACTCAGATACGTTTCCTATCATGTCGTAGAGACCGAACGAGTTTGGCTTTTTCAAACCGACGATGTTCGTATTAACTGCATTGGCTTTTGACCAAGCATGCAAAGTCAGTTCGGAAACATTGTCGCCCCATGGATAACTGCTGGTACTTCCGCCACGCGCTGCGTACTCCCACTCTGCTTCGGAGGGTAATCTGTATTTTTTTCCAGTTTTTTGATTGAGCTTTTGAATATACTTTTGTGCGTCATCCCAAGAGATATTTTCAATCGGTAACGTAGGTCCCTTGTTATGACTTGGATTTGAATCCATCAACGCATGCCACTGTGCTTGCGTAACTTCAAATTTGCCTAAGGAAAACTCTTTAATTTTTACCTTATGTTGAGGTTTTTCATCATCTGGGTCATCTAATTTTTTTCGAGAAGAAGAGTTTTTGTTTGATGGAGACCCCATCAAAAAACTACCTGCCGGAATATCGATCATCTCTGGGCAGTCTGAGCAATCTGTAAACGCCCAAGCAGGCTCAGCCAGTAAAATCAGACTCACCAATAAAAAGTTTTTCAAAGCTGTCTATCCTTAATGAATACCCGAACTCTCTACCCAAAGTGGCACTGCAGCTTTTTATTTTGCAAGCTTTCTGTACAACTCATGAAATTTTTCTGAAGTCCTTGCGAGTCGGCAAGTGAACATCTTTCGAAACGGTGCACTTCGAGCGGAATGTAAATCGCGCGAGGAACATGCTATTTTTTTCATGGCCTTCGGTGTCACATCCTGACCTATACCGGATTGGCCTTTTTAAAGCTCTCAGAACGTTTCATCCTCCGCCAAATACCGCCACTGCCCCATCGGCAGGTTGCCCAGCTTCACGCGTCCAATACGCACGCGTTTGAGGCCCAGCACCCTCAGCCCGACCATTTCGCACATGCGTCGTATCTGACGTTTTTTACCTTCGCGCAGGATGAAGCAAAGTTGATCATCATTTTGCCAATGCACTTTGGCGTGCTTCAGTGGCTTGCCATCCATGATCAAACCATGATTCAGGCGTTTGAGGTCCTGATCCGGCAGCCGTCCGGGTTTGCTGTACTGCACTCGCACGAGGTATTCTTTTTCGATCGCAGAATCTTCGCCGATCAGGGTTTTTGCGATGCGACCATCTTGGGTCAGTACCAGCAAACCCACTGAGTCGATATCCAGCCGGCCTGCAGGCACCAGACTTTTGAGCTGTCCTGGGCTGAACTGTATTGGTAGTCTGTCTTCTGACCAGCGATTTTCGGGTCGGACCAGCACCACGGCAGGCTGATAACCGTCCTCGGCCTGGCCGCTGACATATCCCATGGGCTTGTTGATGAGTACGGTGACACGTTTTGCCTGCTGCGCTTGTGCCTGACGTTCGATAGTGATTTTCTGATGCGGCAGCACTTTGCTACCGAGTTCGGAGATGACTTGTCCATCGACGCGGACCCAGCCTTTGGCGATCCATTCATCGGCCTCGCGACGTGAAGAGAGGCCTAGCTCGGACATGCGTTTGGAAAGTCTTACGGGTTCGGTCATGGCGGTCAGACGCGCAGCGCATCAAGAAGATCGGACTCGAGAGCAATCTGGCTGCGCGCATTGGCGAGGACCGGGCCGTCGACCAGAAAGACATCTTCGACGCGCTCGCCCAGTGTGGTGATTTTTGCAGTGTGCAGATTGACCTTGTAGCGTGCGAGTACGCTGGCGATCGAATACAACAACCCGGTTCGATCACTCGCGGAGACGGATAGCAAATGATATTGGCCGCGCTCATCGGGTTGCAGATGGACGGCGGGCGTAATCGGAAAGCTGCGCGAGAGACGAGACAGGCGAGCTTTGCCGGGCGCTGGCAGTTCGGACTCGGATTGCAACCACTGACCCAGATCGTGTTCAATGAGAGTGATCAGTTCGCGATAGTTATCCGCAAAGGTGGGTTCGCTGACCAGAAACGTGTCCAGCGCATACCCATGCCGCGTGGTCTGTACCTTGGCATCCAGAATGCTGAAATTTTTACGATCAAAGTAGCTGCAGATGCGGGCAAACAGGTCAGGGCGATCCCGCAAATAGACGACGAC
>JBIIEY010000030.1:0-11982 GCA_044237595.1 Burkholderiaceae bacterium
ACTCGGCCAGGTCTCCACTTGCCGGCAGGTGAAACACCCACAGCGGCAAAGAGAGGGATGATAGCTTTCTGCTGCCTTTTGGTCAATGAAACCGGGCTACCACCTCTAAAAGCTCAGCAAATCAGCCCTGTTCGAGGCCGAAGGCCTTGTGCAAGGCTCGGACGGCCAGCTCCATGTACTTCTCGTCGATCAGGACCGAGATCTTGATCTCGGAAGTGGAAATCATCTGGATATTGATGCTCTCTTCCGACAAGGTGCGGAACATCTGCGATGCGATGCCGACATGACTGCGCATGCCAACGCCAACAACGGAGACTTTGGATACTTTTGCATCACCAACGACCTTGCTGGCACCAAGATGCTGCTTTACTTCACCGTCAATGATTTTTAGTGATTTTTCATAATCACCGCGGGGTACGGTAAACGTGAAATCGGTTTTGCCATCCACCGACTGATTTTGAATAATCATGTCGACTTCGATATTGGCGTCCGATATCGGGCCAAGAATCTGATACGCAATGCCGGGACGATCAGGCACGCCCATGACGGTGATTTTCGCTTCGTCGCGATTGAAGGCTATGCCGGTAATGGTGGCTTGTTCCATGTGGGTGTCTTCCTCAAACGAAATCAGTGTGCCGGAGCGAGCTTCTTCGTCCAGCGGTGTCAGCGGGTCAGTCAGCGAGGACAGTACCCGAGTCGGTACGCGATAGTTACCCGCGAATTCAACCGAGCGGATCTGCAGGACCTTGGAGCCAAGTGACGCCATCTCGAGCATTTCCTCGAAGGTGACGGACTTCAGGCGACGCGCATCGGAGACAACGCGCGGGTCCGTGGTGTAGACGCCATCGACATCGGTGTAGATCAGACACTCGGCAGCTTTCATTGCTGCGGCGACCGCGACTGCCGACGTGTCTGAACCACCACGACCCAGTGTGGTGATGTTGCCCTCGCCATCGATACCCTGAAAACCCGTGATGACCACGATACGACCTGCATCGAGATCTTTTCTGACGCGTGCATCATCAATAGATTGGATACGTGCTTTGGTATACGCATTGTCCGTCACGACAGGCACTTGCCAGCCCGTGTATGACACAGCTTGCTTACCTATGGATTGAAGTGCGATCGCCAGTAGCGCGACCGATGCCTGCTCACCTGTAGAAGCAAGCATGTCGAGTTCGCGCGGATCGGGTTGACCGGTGATTTCTTTTGCAAGGCCGAGCAGTCGGTTGGTCTCGCCCGACATTGCAGACGGAACCACCACAATCTGATGTCCGGCGTCATGCCATTTGGCGACGCGTCGCGCGACATTCTTGATACGCTCGGTCGAGCCCATCGATGTGCCACCGTATTTATGTACGAATAAAGCCATTTCTGAGAGAGGAAATTAAGCCGGGAAAACCCGAGATTTTACATGTTGCAATGCAGAATGACAAATAGACGATGTGAAGCAGCCACCGCCTGCGTCAGCCTCGGCGCTGCCACCGCAAGCATATGCCCTCGTTGACACGCCCTGCTCTAACGTCCATGCCAAGTCCAGCGGCGAACACAAGTTCATCACCGAGATACAGCAAGGGTAACCAAACACGTTCACGTGCCGGGACATCGGACTCCTGAAACAGGTTCTTGAGCGTCCGCGAGGGTCGCTTGGGGTCGAGCTTGAGACGTTCACCACCGCTGCGAGGGCGCAACCGCAGTGGCCCCCGCAAGAGCTGTACGCGATCCAATCCCGGGCCGACAGCCGTTTCGAATACCAGCCGGCCCTGCCACGCCGGTATCGCGATCTCTGATTCGCCCTGCCAGTGCAGCAAGATCTCCGAGGGTAAATTTTTCGGTTGCGGTCCAGCGTGTATCGCAAGCAAATGGCCGCAATGACGCTCCAGTGTGAGACCACACAGCGTCAGCAAGGGGTGCGCATCATCGCGGGCATGCAGCATCTGCTCGCGTAGCTGATACAACTGTGCATCGCTCGGGTATTGATCAGCACCGCATTGCCTTAACCAGTAACGCAGCAGATTGTCGAGACGATCATCAGTCAGCTGACGGAGTCGCTCTATGGCCAGTGAATCGGCATCACTACAGGATTGCAAATCCATCGCCGCAAGCTCATCCAACAGCCGCTGTGCGGTCTGCAGATGTCGGGCGCTGCGGGCAATCGATTTTTGTACGCCGGGTAGTTGTTGCTCGAGCAGCGGTATTAACTGCTGACGAACTTCATTACGACGAAAACGCAGGTTGTCATTGGATTCATCGACGATATGCTTTATCGCATGCGTATCCGCCCAAAGTTCAAGGTCCGCGCGCGTCATCTCCAGAAAAGGTCTACCCAATGCGATACCAGCGCCTAACAATGCATGTTCGGACTGCAGCATGGCCATGGCCGACAAGCCGGGCAAACCTGCGCCACGTAATAACTGCAGCACGACAGTTTCAGCCTGATCATCCTGATGATGCGCGGTGAGCAGCAGCGACACGTCGTTGGATGTACACATGTCGGCAAGTGCATCGTAACGAGCCAGTCGTGCGGCCTGCTCAATACCGAGTTTGTCATGGGAGTTGATTTGTACTTTGCGTGCGACGAACGCTACACCTGCTTGCTGCGCTTGCTCGTCACAATGCGCAAGCCAGTGGTCTGCGTTGGGACTCAAGCCATGATGAACATGAAATGCGAACAGTTTGATACTGCGCTGCTTGCAGGCGGCTGCGGCAAGATGCAGCAATACCGTCGAGTCAAGACCGCCACTGAAAGCGAGTGCGATGCGAAATACGATACCGTCAGAAACAACAACGCGCGCCAGAATGTCTTCCAGCGCGCGTTGAAATACCGCATCCAGTTCGGATGTGGAATTATTCAGCGGAGGCGATTTCCTTGAATTTGCCATAGCTCATCAACTTTTCGTGACGCGCGGCCAGAAGCTCCTTGGTCTTCAAGCCCTGAACCTGGCGAAGCGAATCGGCCAGAGCGCGCTTGAGCAGCACGGCCATTTGCTTGGGATCGCGGTGTGCGCCACCCAGCGGTTCGTTGATGATCTTGTCGATCAGGTTCATTGCCTTCAGGCGATGCGCGGTAAGACCCAGCGCTTCGGCTGCATCGGAAGCGCGATCGGCGGTTTTCCAGAGAATAGAGGCGCAACCTTCAGGCGAGATGACTGAGTAGGTTGAATACTGCAGCATGAGTACCGAATCACCCACCGCAATCGCCAGTGCGCCGCCAGAGCCGCCCTCGCCTATGATGGTGGCGATCAGGGGTACTTTGAGTTCTGCCATTGCATACAGGTTGTGGCCAATCGCCTCGGATTGCCCACGCTCTTCGGCATCAATGCCGGGAAAAGCGCCGGGGGTATCAACGAAGGTGAATACAGGCAGATTGAATTTCTCGGCGAGTTTCATCAAGCGCAAGGCCTTGCGATAACCCTCGGGCTTGGGCATGCCGAAATTACGCATGGCGCGTTCTTTAGTATCGCGCCCTTTTTGGTGACCGATGACCATGCACGACTGCCCATTGAAACGCGCAAGACCACCGACAATGGATTGGTCATCCGCGTAAGTGCGGTCACCATGCAACTCATGAAAATCAGTGAAGATCTCGGTTACATAATCCATGGTGTACGGACGCTGCGGATGACGGGCGATTTGCGATACCTGCCAGGGCGTCAGCTTGGCGTACAGGTCTTTGGTGAGTTGCTGACTCTTTTGCGAGAGACGATCGATTTCTTCGCTGATATCGACCGCAGAGTCTTCCTGAACGAAACGTAGCTCTTCGATTTTGGATTCGAGCTCGGCGATGGGCTGCTCAAAGCTGAGGAAGGTGATTTTGCTCACATTGACTCCTTGTCATCCTGGCAATTGCTTTCGGGGCGCGTCTTGCGGCGCCAAGGATAGTAGCATTCTTGCATCTAATCAATCAGTATTCTACCGGTACCGGATCCAGACTACGCCACAAATACCATGTGGCCACGGTGCGCCAGGGCTCCCAGTTGGCCGAGACCTCGCGCGCGTCGCTGCGGGAAACAGGTTCACCGGAAAAGTAGTTGACGCTGATACCCCTGAGCAGCCCGACATCATCCAGCGGCAAGATGTTGGGTCTCAGCAGATTAAAAATCAGGAACATCTCGGCAGTCCAGCGGCCGATGCCGCGAATCTGGATCAACTCGGCGATCACCTCTTCGTCTTCCATTGAGGACCAGTCTTTTGCATGGACCGTACCATCGCGGAAATGCGCAGCAAGATCCAACAGGTACTCCACCTTGCGTTTAGACAGACCGCAGCCCGCCAGTTTCACCTGTCCCTGCCGTGTCACTTGGGCTGGCGTCATTTTCGGACACACCACCAGCATGCGCTCCCAGACCGCCTGCGCGGCTATGACCGAAATCTGCTGTCCGACAATGGAACGCGCCAGCGTCACAAAGGGATCACCTCGTCCCACGAGCTGCAAGTCTCCGAAACGGGGAATGAGTTTCTTCATGATGCGGTCCCGCCGCATCAACTCGGACTTGGCCTTTTCCCAGTAATCGGGCACAAACAGAGGATCTGATTTGGTCGCCATGGATTTATGCCCTTCGCCATTCGGTGATACCGCCGGGTTTGTCTTCGAGGACAATTCCCTTCTCAATCAAGGCGCCACGAATACGGTCAGCCTCGGCAAAATTCTTGTCTTTCTTGGCCTGCGCACGCGCGGCAATCTGCACTGCAACCTCTTCATCAGCTAGACCGCCGGCCACTACCGCGCCCTGAAGAAAAGTGTGAGGTTCGCGCGTAAGCAAGCCCAGCACCGCACCTAGCCCACGAAGCTGCCGGGCCATCGCAGGTGAATGATGGCGATTGGCCTCAGTCACCAGATCAAACAACACGGCGATCGCAATCGGCGTGTTGAAGTCATCATTCATCGCTTCAGCGAAACGTTGTGCGTGCGCTTCGCTCCAATCCACCGGCGCGCTGTCGGGCGCTGTTTCTTTGAGCGCGGTGTAAAGGCGACTGAGCGCGGTTCGAGCGTCTTCCAGATGTACGTCTGAGTAATTCAGGGGGCTGCGGTAATGCGCACGCAGGATGAAGAAACGAACAACTTCTGCATCAAATTTTTTGAGGACTTCGCGGATCGTGAAAAAATTACCCAGTGACTTGGACATTTTTTCGTCATCCACCCGCACAAAACCATTGTGCATCCAGTAATTGACGAAGGTATTCGCATGCGCGCCCTCGGACTGCGCAATCTCGTTTTCATGATGAGGAAATTGCAGATCCTGACCACCGCCATGAATATCAAATCGCTCGCCCAGCAGATCGCATGACATTGCAGAGCATTCAATATGCCAGCCCGGACGCCCGGCACCCCAGGGCGATGGCCACTTGACTTCGTCGGGTTCAGTCTCGCGTGCGGACTTCCAAAGAACAAAGTCCAGCGGATCACGCTTGGCACTGTCGATATCGACTCGCTCACCCGCGCGCAAGTCATCCAGCGATTTACCGGAGAGCTTGCCGTAGCCTTCAAAATCACGAACGGAAAAATTCACATCGCCGTCTGGTGCCTGGTAGGCAAGACCGCGCGCTTCGAGCTTGGCGATCAGGTTGAGCATCTGCGGCACGTAGGCAGTGGCCCGCGGCTCATGATCTGGTCGCTGTACGCCCAGCGCATCGGCATCTTCATTCATTGCCGTGATGTAGCGGTTGGTGAGTGCTGTGATAGATTCTTTGTTTTCGACGGCACGACGAATTATTTTGTCGTCTATGTCCGTAATATTGCGAACGTAGGTAACTTCGTACTGCTGAGCGCGAAGCCAGCGCTGCACCATATCGAACACCACCATAACTCGCGCATGACCCAAATGGCAGAAATCGTAGACAGTCATGCCGCAGACGTACATGCGCACCTTGCCCGGCTCTATCGGAGAAAATACTTCCTTGTCACGCGCCAGCGTGTTGTAAATTCTAAGAACGCTCATGAATGATCTGGAAGTGATGTAGCTGATATCCCCGAGGGCGGACCACCATGCCTCCATGCAGCCACGGTAAAGCACATAGTGTTGCCAAAAATCTGCGGACCGTCTTTGTTAAAATGCGGCTTTCGCACAGTATAACATTGAAGCAATAGGCAGCCCGCTGATGCTGTACTACCTGATTCATTTTTTCAAACTGAAGGAAAACACATGCTGCTGATCCGTCGTCATCTGTTGCGCTACCTCGTTATCGGGCTCATGAGCAGCATTTCCTGCCTCGCTTTTGCCGACAACCCGCCCCGAGTATTAATGAAAACTAGCATGGGCGAAATGGTGATTGAACTTAATCCTGAAAAAGCACCTATTACGGTTAAAAATTTTCTTGAATATGCCCGCGAGGGTTTTTATAACGGTACGATTTTTCACCGCATTATCTTTGGCTTTATGATCCAGGGCGGTGGATTTGATGAAAAATTTCAGGAAAAGCCCACCCGGGATGCCATCAAGATCGAGTCTAAAAATGGCCTTAAAAACAAGCAATACACCATCGCGATGGCACGTACCCGCGACCCGGACTCTGCAACCGCCCAGTTTTTCATTAATGCTGAAGATAACCGCTTTCTTGACTGGCCCGGCCAGGATGGGTGGGGCTACGCGGTATTTGGCAAGGTCATATCAGGCACAGAAACAGTAGACAAAATACAGCGTATAAAACCCGGTTCGGACGGCTTGCCGAACCCGAGGGTTGTGATCGAATCTGTCACTGTCATCGAATAAATCTTTTATCTAATTCAAGGAATATCATGAGCGTTTTACTCACCACCAACCACGGCCAGATCACGCTGGAACTCAATGCCGACAAGGCACCGAAGACGGTAGAAAACTTTTTGAATTATGTGAAATCCGGTCATTACGATGGCACGATTTTTCATCGAGTCATTGATGGCTTCATGATTCAGGGTGGTGGTTTTTCACCCGACATGCGACAAAAGCCTACCGAAGACCCTGTGGAAAACGAAGCGGACAACGGCCTGACCAATGATCGCTACACGATCGCGATGGCTCGCACATCAGATCCTCACTCAGCCAGCGCACAGTTTTTTATCAATGTTAGTGATAATGATTTCCTGAACTATCCGGGATCGGATGGCTGGGGATATTGCGTGTTTGGCAAAGTCACGTCGGGTACCGAGGTGGTCGACATGATCGGCAAGGTAGAGACAGGTCGTCGCAGCATGTTCTCCGACGTACCTACCGAGGATGTGGTGATCGAAAAAGCGGAAATCGTCTGAGGCGCAAGCCCTGAACGATGAATACACTTTCCACAAATACCTCAGCCCCGGCCCCGCTTGAAACGCTCGCGCTGTTCGTTTCAGACCTGCATCTGAGCCCCGATCTGCCGAGAACCACCGAGATGTTTTTCGGTTTTCTGCGTGATCACGCGCTGAAGACCAAGGCGCTGTATTTGCTGGGTGATATTTTCGAATACTGGGCTGGCGATGATGATCTTGAAGATCCCTTTCATCTCAATGTAATTCGTGCACTGCGCAGGGTAAGCGACCATGGTGTGGCTATCTATTGGATCGCAGGCAATCGGGATTTTCTAGTCGGTGAAACTTTCGCAACAGCGTGTGGCATGCGCCTGCTCAGCGAGCCACATGTCGCCCAGATCGCAGGAAAACGCGTGCTGCTGCTGCATGGTGATGCGCAATGTACAGACGATACGGCCTACATGGCATTCCGTTCACAAGTACGCGACCCGGAATGGCAACGCGCATTTCTCGCCCGTCCACTCGCCGAACGAAAAGCGATCATTAGCGGTATGCGTGAAGGCAGTCGTCAGGCGCAGCGCGACAAACCGATGGCCATCATGGACGTCAATGCAAAAGAGATTGCGCGCCTGTTTGATGCGTATGCTGTGACGCTGATGATTCACGGTCACACTCACCGTCCGCAGGTGCATGCTTACGATGGGCGGGTTCGACATGTACTGCCCGACTGGGATTGTGATGCTGATGTGGTGCGCGGCGGGTGGATTGCGATGGATGCTGACGGTGAGATTTTACGGGTGAATGTGGCCGGGTGTGATTGAGCACGTAGCCAAATTTACTCGACCAGCTTGCTCAACTGATCTCGATTGAATTTATCCAGCTCCGGCACCGTCTCGCATTGAATGCCCGCTGCCTTTAGTGCCTCAACAATCTTCACGAGCTGCAGCTCTTGCGACGCCGCATTGTCGATCAGGCCGTGCATTGCTTTCGACAAGGGATCATCGCCGTTTGGCGTTAGACCATAAGCGGCAAACATTCGCGCTGCTGCATCTTCACGCGCACTGAGTACCTCCTTTTCAATAATGCGTGCGGGATTGCCCACCGCCGTTGCACCGGGCGGCACTTCCTTGACCACGACTGCGTTGGAGCCGACCTTGGCACCCTCGCCTACCGTGAATGAGCCGAGTACCTTGGCTCCGGCACCGATGATGGCGCCCCGGCCCAGCGTAGGATGCCGCTTGGAACCTTTTGAGAGCGAGGTACCGCCCAGAGTGACTCCCTGATAGATCGTGCAATCGTCGCCGATCTCGGCAGTTTCACCGATGACCACACCAAAGCCATGGTCGATAAATACTCGCCGACCAATCGTCGCGCCGGGATGAATCTCAATGCCCGTCAGGCCGCGACCAATATGAGAAATGAATCGTCCCAACCATTTGAAACCCGCACGCCAGCAGGCATTGGCCCAGCGATGGATCACGACCGCGTGCAGACCGGGATAGCAGGTCAAGACCTCCCAGCGACTGCGGGCTGCGGGGTCGCGCTCGATGATGCTGCTGATATCTTCCTGAAGTTGGCTGAACATGGGACGCTGAACGGATAGGCTGAAAATGAATTTTATTGGATTTATTTTGTAGCGAACATGCGCTGCCGGCGGGCCTCATAGAGGCAAATGCCCGATGCCACGGACACATTCAGACTCTCAACGGAGCCCTGCATGGGCAGTGATACCAGCCGATCGCAATTTTCGCGCGTCAGGCGACGCAAACCCTCGCCTTCTGACCCCATCACGAAGGCAGTGCCGCCCGCGTAATCAACGTCGTACAGCGTCTGCTCCGCGTCTTCGGTGGTGCCGGTGAGCCAGATATCGTGCTCTTGCAATTCCCGCATAGCGCGGGCCAGGTTCGTGACCGTAATGTAAGGCATGGTATCCGCAGCACCACTGGCGACCTTGGCAGCCGTGGCATTTAACCCAACGGCCCGGTCCTTGGGTGCAATCACCGCATGCGCGCCAGCACCATCGGCCACCCGTAGGCAGGCACCGAGGTTATGCGGATCCGTCACACCATCAAGCAGCAATAGCAGCGGTGGTCCCTGAATGGCATCCAGCAATTCGCTGAGATTGCGTGCCAGTGATAACTCACCAGCGCGAGCCACCACGCCTTGATGGCGACGCGTACCCACCATCGCATCGAGTCGTTGATCATCCGCCTGAATGATTCTCAGATTTGCAGCTTTAGCAGCCCGCAACAGATCACCCATACGACGATCATGACGTGAGGCATCAACGTAGACTTCCTCTATCGTCGATGCGTCGTGGCGTATGCGGGCAGTGACTGCGTGAAAGCCAAAAATCAGTCGGGTTTTCATGATAGGTGCTTATTTACGGTATTTATTTACGTTTCTTCTTGCCGTTACGAGCCGTGGATTTTTTGGCCGCACCTGCATTTTTCTTTTCTGGTGTCGTCAATGGCGTACGCTTGACCGCTGTTTTCTTGCTCGCAGACTTGGGCGCGTGAGCATTGTCGGCACGGCGTGATTCGTTTTTAAGCTGTGTTCGTATGCCAGGCTGGGTGACAAGACGCAAATCGATGCGACGGGCATCAAGATCCACTCGGCTGACCTGCACCGTGACTCGATCAGTTAGCTGGTAGCGTATGCCGGTACGCTCACCGCGCAATTCGTGTCGCGCGTCATCGTACTGAAAATAATCCGCACCTAAATCAGTGACGTGCACCATACCCTCAATGAAGAGCGCATCGAGCTGCACGAAAATACCGAATGAGGCAACGCCGGAGATTGTGCCTGTGAATTCCTCACCGAGCTTGTCACGCACGAAGTAACACTTGAGCCAGGCTTCGACATCGCGCGAGGCTTCGTCCGCACGCCGCTCATTGGCCGAGCAATGTATGCCCAGCGATTCCCAGATAGCCAGATCTCCCTCAGCTCGCTTCTTGCCCGCTGCCCTGTCCTTGGCCTGCATTTTTCTGGCCGCAGGTGAAAGATTGGTGTTCAGGTTTTCAGTGAGAATGCCCTTGGGGTGATACTGCTTACTCTGCAAAATCGCCTTGATCACCCTATGCGTGAGCAGATCGGGATAGCGCCGTATCGGGCTCGTGAAATGCGCATAGGCGTCATACGACAAGCCGAAGTGACCGATATTGTCAGGACTGTAAACCGCTTGCTGCATAGAGCGCAGCAGCATTGTCTGCAAGAGCAGTGCATCAGGACGGCCCTTGATTTTTTCCATCAGCGCTGCGTAATCCGATGCAGTCGGCGATGTACCACCGCCCAAACTGAGGCTGAGTTGCTTGAGGAATGTTCTGAGCTGATTAAGCTTTTCCTCGGTGGGGCCCGCATGAATGCGGTACATGCCGTGATGCTTGTGGCGCTCCATAAAATCCGCAGCACAGACGTTGGCAGCCAGCATGCACTCTTCAATCAGGCGATGCGCATCGTTTCGTGTACGGGGCAGAATCTGCTCAATCTTGCCGGCAGCATTACAAACAATATAGGTTTCGGTCGTTTCAAAATCCATGGCACCACGCTCGCGACGCGATTGCAGCAAGGCCTGAAACAGCTCGTAGAGATTCTGCAAATGCGGCAATAAACCCACGCGCCGCGTGGCCTCTGGGCCGCGCGTGTTGCCCAGAATGGCAGCGACTTCGGTGTAAGTCAGTCGCGCAGCAGAGTGAATCACAGCCGGATAAAACTGATAGGCGTGAATGTCGCCTTTGGCGGTAATGACTGCGTCGCACACCATGGTCAGACGATCGACAGCAGGATTGAGCGAGCACAGGCCGTTTGATAGCTTTTCCGGCAGCATCGGAATCACACGACGAGGGAAATAGACTGAAGTACTGCGCTCAAGCGCATCGACATCCAGCGCATCATTGGGTTTGACGTAATGACTGACATCGGCAATGGCAACGATGAGTCGGAAACCATGACCACGACCGATTTTGACCGGCTCACAATAGACCGCATCATCGAAATCACGCGCGTCTTCACCGTCGATGGTAACCATCGGTATGTCACGCAGATCGACGCGATTTTCCAGGTCGACTGGCCGAACTTCCATGGGCAGTTTTGCGGCAAGCGCTTTGGCTGCCTCGGAAAACTCATGCGGCACACCGTATTTGCGTACGGCGATTTCGATTTCCATGCCCGGATCGTCAATATCGCCCAGCACCTCGGCAATGATGCCGACCGGCTGCGCATAGCGTGACGGTTGCTCGGTCAGTTCCACACTGACCACTTGACCCGCTCGCGCCTTGCCCGGCGCAGTGGCCAATAAAATGTCGTGACTGATGCGCTTGTCTTCCGGCACTACCAGCCAGACACCGTTTTCATTGACCAGCCGGCCAATCACATGGGTATTCGCGCGCGCGATGACTTCGACGATGGTTCCCTCAGGACGACCGCGGCGATCCAGACCGGTAACACGAACCTGTACCCGATCCCCATGCAAGACCTTTTGCATTTCCTTTTCAGGAAGAAAAATATCTTCACCGTCATCCGGTATCAGGAAGCCATAACCATCCCGATGCGCAGATACCCTGCCCTCGATAAAACTCGCCGTATTGGCAAGCTGAATGCGGCCTTTGCGGTCAGGCTTGATCTGACCATCGCGCTCCATGGCGGCTAGTCGGCGCGTCAAGCCGTCAAGTTCGACGTCCTTGACAGAAAGTGCCTTGGCAATGGAGGCAAGTGTCTGCGAGTCTGCGGATGTGCGCAGAATGCCCAGAATTTCTTCCCGGCTGGGGATGCTGTACGGG
>JBIIEY010000267.1:0-3525 GCA_044237595.1 Burkholderiaceae bacterium
GTCACCGCGGGCAACACAGCGCAGTGCACAGTGGGCAAGACCGGCAATGACTTGCACTACCGTGGCTACGACATTCTCGATGTCGCTGATGCCTGTGAATTCGAAGAGATCGCGCACTTGCTGGTATACGGCAAACTGCCCACGGCTGCCGAACTGAGCGCATACAAGCAAAAACTCAAGGCGCTGCGTGGCCTGCCTGCGAACGTAAAAGCAGTACTCGAATGGCTGCCTGCCTCCTCGCATCCCATGGATGTGATGCGCTCCGGCGTCTCTGCGCTGGGCTGTGTTTTGCCCGAAAAAGAAGATCACAATGCCCCTGGCGCGCGCGATATCGCTGACCGCTTGATGGCCTCGCTGGGTTCCATGCTGCTGTACTGGTATCACTACAGCCACAACGGCAGACGCATCGAAGTGGAAACCGATGATGACTCCATTGGTGGACATTTCCTGCATCTGTTGCATGGCAAGCCGCCATCGGTATTGTGGGAAAAGGCGATGCATACTTCATTGATTTTGTATGCAGAACATGAGTTCAATGCATCCACTTTCGCGGGTCGCGTCATTGCCGGTACAGGATCAGATATGTATTCAGCAATCACGGGTGCGATTGGTGCGTTGCGCGGTTCCAAGCATGGTGGTGCCAATGAAGTGGCCTTCGAAATTCAGAAGCGCTACGACAATCCGGATGAGGCAGAGGCAGATATCCGCAAGCGCGTAGAAAATAAGGAAGTCATCATCGGTTTTGGTCATCCTGTGTATACGATTTCCGATCCTCGCAACAAGGTCATCAAGGAAGTCGCGCATCGTTTGTCCAAAGATGCTGGCTCGACCAAAATGTTTGATATCGCTGATCGTCTCGAGTCCGTCATGTGGGAAGCTAAAAAAATGTTCCCCAATCTTGACTGGTTCTCGGCAGTGTCTTATCACATGATGGGTGTACCCACTGCGATGTTCACGCCTTTGTTTGTTATTTCACGTACGTCGGGTTGGGCGGCACATATCGTCGAGCAGCGTATTGATAACAAGATTATTCGCCCGAGCGCTAATTATGTCGGACCGGAAAATCTGAAGTTTGTGCCTATCGCCAAGCGTAAGTAACTTTGTGCAGTTAAAAGAAAGTCACTGGACCCCGGTCTGCGCCGGGGTGGTGATAGAAAAGCGGCTTGCTTGAAATCGGTCATCTCGTGGATGGACGCTTAAGGGATAGCGTCTTAAGCGCTGATGGCCTCAACATTGTCATCCCGGCGAAAGCCGGGATCCAGCGTCTTCCCTTGCAAGGTTCACCCCATCAAATTGCCTCTGACAGAAACTCACCTAATCCAACCATGAACACCGCAAACCGCAAACCCCTCCCCGGAACCAGTCTCGATTATTTTGATGCGAGAGCTGCTGTTGAAGCGATTCAGCCCGGCGCCTATGACAAGCTGCCGTACACCTCGCGCGTGCTTGCCGAGAATCTTGTGCGTCGCTGCGATCCCGCCACACTGACCGAGTCACTCAAGCAGCTAATTGAGCGCAAGCGAGAGCGCGACTTTCCCTGGTTTCCTGCGCGTGTGGTGTGTCATGACATTCTGGGTCAGACTGCGCTGGTCGATTTGGCGGGTTTGAGAGATGCGATCGCCGATCAGGGGGGTGATCCTGCCAAGGTCAATCCTGTGGTGCCTGTGCAGCTGATTGTGGATCATTCGCTCGCAGTGGAATGCGGTGGTTTTGATCCTCAGGCTTTCGAGAAAAACCGCGCGATAGAAGACAGGCGCAATGAAGATCGATTCGACTTCATCAACTGGACCAAGCACGCATTCAGGAATGTCGATGTAATCCCACCGGGGAACGGCATCATGCATCAGATCAATCTGGAGCGCATGTCACCGGTCATACAGGCGCAGCAGGGCGTGGCTTTTCCTGATACCTGTGTCGGTACCGACAGCCATACACCCCATGTCGATGCGTTGGGTGTCATCGCCATTGGTGTTGGTGGCCTCGAAGCAGAAAACGTCATGCTTGGACGCGCTTCATGGATGCGTCTGCCTGACATCATCGGTGTCGAGCTATCCGGTAAACCGCAGCCCGGTATTACTGCCACCGACATCGTGTTGGCGCTGACCGAGTTTTTGCGTCAATCCAAAGTGGTCGGTGCTTATCTTGAATTTTATGGCGCAGGTGCGCGTGCCCTCACGCTTGGCGACCGCGCGACCATCTCCAACATGGCGCCGGAATATGGCGCTACTGCCGCGATGTTTTCCATCGACGAGCAGACAATTCAATACCTCAAGCTCACTGGCCGCGCTGATGAGCAGGTAGCGCTTGTAGAAACTTATGCAAAAACAGCCGGGCTGTGGGCAGACAGTCTGTCCAACGTTGAATACGAACGTGTACTGACATTTGATTTGTCATCCGTCGTTCGCAATATGGCAGGTCCGTCCAATCCGCATGCGCGTGTCGCCACTACCGATCTTGCCGCAAAAGGCATCGCCAGTGCATGGCAAGACGTGCCCGGCCAGATGCCGGATGGCGCGGTGATCATCGCGGCTATTACCAGCTGCACCAACACCTCCAACCCGCGCAACGTGATCGCTGCTGCGCTGCTCGCGCGTAATGCGAACAAGCTCGGCCTGACCCGCAAGCTCTGGGTGAAATCTTCCCTCGCACCCGGATCCAAGGCGGTCACGTTATATCTGGAAGAAGCAGGTCTGTTAGGTGATCTGGAGAAGCTGGGCTTTGGCGTCGTCGCTTATGCCTGCACGTCCTGTAACGGCATGTCCGGTGCGCTCGATCCAAAGATACAGCAAGAGATCATTGATCGCGATTTATATGCAACTGCTGTCCTCTCGGGCAATCGCAATTTTGATGGCCGTATTCACCCGTATGCAAAGCAGGCCTTCCTTGCATCGCCGCCGCTGGTGGTGGCTTATGCGATCGCAGGCACGATTCGTTTTGACATCGAAAAAGATGTACTGACCGTGGTGGACGGCAAAGAGATTCGTCTCAAAGATATCTGGCCCACCGATGGAGAAATTGATGCCATCGTCAAATCCAGCGTCAAGCCTGAGCATTTCCGTAAAGTGTATGAGCCCATGTTTGCGATTCAGGCCGACAGTGGTATCAAGGTGAATCCCTTGTACGACTGGCGTGCTCAATCAACTTACATTCGCCGTCCACCGTATTGGGAGGGCGCGCTGGCAGGCGAGCGAACGATGAAAGGCATGCGACCGCTGGCTGTGTTGGGTGACAACATCACTACCGATCACTTGTCGCCATCGAATGCGATTATGCTCGACAGCGCAGCGGGTGAGTACCTGGCGAAGATGGGTCTGCCTGAGGAAGATTTCAATTCTTATGCAACGCATCGTGGTGATCATCTGACCGCACAGCGAGCGACCTTTGCAAATCCAACACTGACGAATGAAATGTGCGTCGTCGATGGCAAGATCAAGAAAGGATCACTTGCGCGAATAGAACCCGAAGGCAAGGTCACGCGTATGTGGGAGGCGATTGAAACTTACATGGAGCGCAAGCAGCCGCTGA
>JBIIEY010000031.1:0-11942 GCA_044237595.1 Burkholderiaceae bacterium
GACCCAGCGTCAGGCAAATCGGAGCTGATTGTTCACGACATAAAAAAAGCGAACTGCGGTTCGCTTTTTTTATGTCGTGTTTTCGGTCAACACGCGGTTTTTTTCAGGCTCAGGCACTTTCCATCGCTTGAAAACCCAGAACGTTGGAAATATCGTTAGCGGTAGCGATCAGATCGTCCAGCCACTCATCCTTGAGTCGGTCGGCGGGTGCGGAAATGGACAGGCCTGCGATCAGTCGGCCTCCATCATCGCGAATGCCGGCCGCCATGCAGCGCACGCCGAGCTCAAGTTCTTCATTGTCTCGGGCGTAGCCGCGCGAGCGCACCAGCGACAATTCACGCTCCAGCTTGCTCAGTTCGGTGATCGAATTCTT
Source organism: Burkholderiaceae bacterium (assembly GCA_044237595.1). GTDB lineage: Bacteria > Pseudomonadota > Gammaproteobacteria > Burkholderiales > Burkholderiaceae_D > Pernthalerella. Next base: position 374 of record JBIIEY010000031.1, read on the forward strand.
GTTGTGCCCTGCAAGACCGGTACGCGTCGCATAACTGCGTACCAGTTTCGGATCATCGACCGACAGAAACAGCTTTCCGGTGGAGGTCAGATGCAAAGGACCCCGACCACCGATGGCGCGCACCACTTGCATGCCTGAACGCTCGGAGAACGCGCGGTCGATATAGACAATTTCATCCCCCTGCCGTACGGACAGATTCACGGTTTGCTGGGTCTTGCGATGCAGGGATTGCATAAACGGCAGAGCCGCTTCACGCACATTGAGCCGGCTTTTCACAATATTGCCCAGCTCGAGCAGTCGCATGCCCAAACGGTAAGCGCCGGGTTCAGTGCGGTCAACGAAGCGTTTGGCCACCATATCGTTGAGTATGCGGTGCGCGGTGGATGGATGCAGACCAGTGGCGAGCGAGAGTTCTTTGAGGCTGACCGGGTCAGGATAGCCTGCCAGGGCGTCCAGCAGACTGATCATGCGCTCAATGACTTGGATAGAGGTTTTGTCGGAAGCGGGGGTGGTGTCAGGTTTCATGGCGTTACGGGTAATGCGTTGGTGCAATGCAATATTGAGTTTATACCACAATGCGAAAAGCGATCACAAGCGGCTGACGCAAAGATTTACCCCGGAGGCGCAAATTTTTTTCATCCCGGGTGAAACGTTCGCTCAAGGCACAAACACCGGATAATGCTTCTATTGAAAGTCCAAAGAGTGGGGAAAAAATGCGTGTTGGATTGCTGGTGACCTGTCTGGTCGATGTCATGCGCCCGGAGATTGGCTTCTCTGCGCTCAAGTTGCTGGAGGGTGCCGGTTGCGACGTGATCGTGCCCGAGCAGCAAACCTGCTGCGGCCAGCCTGCGTACAGCTCGGGCAACCGTGAGGCGGCTCGCGAGCTGGCGAAAAAATTCATCGACGAGTTCGAAAGCTTTGACTACATCGTCATTCCTTCCGGTTCGTGCGGCGGTACGGTCAAGACGCATTACGACGACATCTTGAGCGATCAGCCTGAACTGCTGGCCCGGTATCAGAAGATCAAACCGCGCGTTTTCGAGCTGACTGATTTTCTGGTGAATGTCGTCCATCTCGACAAGCTTCCAGCGCTTACGCAATCCAGCTTCAAGGGTAGCATCACTTATCATGATTCCTGCTGCGGCTTGCGCGAATTGGGTGTTCAGGCGCAGCCGCGCGAGCTGCTTGCCAAACGCGATGGCGTGCAACTGACGGAAATGAATCAGGCGCGCAACTGCTGCGGTTTTGGCGGTACCTTTGCAGTGAAGTATGGCGATATTTCTGCTGCGATTGTCGACGACAAGTGCGACAACATTCATGCCAGTGGTGCCGATGCAGTGGTGCTCGGTGATCTCGGTTGCATGCTTAACATTGAAGGACGCTTGCGGCGCAAGGGGGATCATAAAACCCGCGTGCTGCACGTTGCCGAAGTTCTCGCGGGAGACGCATGATGCAAATCCAGTCAATGCATTTCAAAGCGCGTGCTGGTCAAAAGCTGGCTGATGAGCGTTTGCAGCAGACACTGAAAAAATTCTCGACCAAATTCGTCGGTGCGCGCGCTAGCGCTATTACGGAGTTGGATGATTTCGAAGCTACACGAGATGCTGCTGTCGAGCGACGCATGCGCGCCATCGAGAATCTGGATGTCTGGCTTGCCACTTTCGAGAAAGAAGCCACTCGCCGGGGTGCAACCGTGCTTTATGCGGAAACCGCAGAGCAAGCTTCAAAGCTGGTGGTAGAGATCGCTAAAAAGCATGACGTTAAAAAAGTCATCAAATCCAAGTCCATGGTGTCAGAAGAGATGGCACTTAACAAGGCACTGGAAGCTGCGGGCGTGACCCCTGTTGAAACCGATCTTGGCGAATATATTCTTCAGATTAATGACAATGAGCCGCCATCGCACATCATTGCGCCCGTGATTCACAAGGACAAGGAAGAAGTAGCCGACTTGTTTGCCAAAGTGCACAACAAGCCGCGCCTGACCGATATTCATGAGATGACGCGCGAGGCGCGTGAAGTATTGCGGCCCCATTTTTTGTCTGCAGACATGGGAGTCACCGGTGGCAATTTCATCGTCGCCGAATCCGGATCCGTGGCGGTCGTCACGAACGAAGGTAACGAGGGCATGTGTACCATCATGCCACCCAAGGTGCATGTGGTCGTGACGGGCATAGAAAAAGTATTGCCAACGCTATCCGATCTGGCCACCGTGATGCGATTGCTGCCGCGTTCCGCTACCGGGCAGTCGATTTCAAACTATTTCTCATTGCTGACCGGGCCGCGCGCAACCGACGAACAGGATGGTCCCGAGCACATGTATTTTGTGCTGGTGGATGCGGGCCGCACTGGGCTCATCGGTACTGAATTTCAGGAGATGCTGCGTTGCATACGCTGTGGTGCGTGTATGAACCATTGCCCCGTTTACAGCAAGATCGGTGGTCATGCCTATGGTTGGGTATATCCGGGGCCGATGGGTAGTGTGCTCACGCCGTCTTATATCGGTGTTGACAAGGCGATGGATCTTCCCCAAGCCTCGACTCTGTGTGGTGAATGCCATGTTGTCTGCCCGGTCAAGATTCCTTTGCCGGATTTGCTGCGCAAGCTACGCGAAAAGCAGTTCGAAAAAGGTTTGCGTCCTGGATTCGAATACCTGGCATTCGGAATCTGGTCTTTTGTCGCGCAACGTCCGGCGCTTTATCGTATCGCGATGCGTGTGGCAGCGCGTGCGCTCAGCGCGATGGGCGGGACTCGTCGAATGATCAGCAAGCTGCCACTGGCCGGCGGATGGACAGATCATCGCGACATGCCCGCTCCCTCCGGAAAAACTTTCCGGGAGCTCTACCGCGAGCGCAAAACATCTTGATCCATGACGAACCTCGAGCCGCCTGTTAGCCAGTACAAAAGCAAGTCTGGCCTGAAACGGATTTTTTCTGCACTCTTCAATTCGTTGAATGGATTGCGTACCGCTTGGCGTCTCGAGCACGCTTTCCGGCAGGAGTTGGGTGTGGCCATACCGGGCATCATCGTGGCTTTGCTGTTGCCGGTCACTCTGCTCGAACGCGTTGCGCTGATCGCCGTATTGATTCTGATGCTTATTACCGAGCTGGTGAATTCCGCTATTGAGGCGGTGGTCGATCGAATCTCGCTTGATCACCATGAGCTCTCCAAAAATGCCAAGGACCTGGGCAGCGCCGCCGTCATGTTGGCGGTGGCGCTGGCTGTGCTGACCTGGGCCGTGATCCTCGGCGCTTTGTGGATGCGTTGACCGCGCAGCTCACAGCATCGCTGCTGGCGTGACCTTACTGTCCGGGATTCATGAACTCTGCATGAATCTCATTGACGGCCTTGACTACCTCATCCGATAGCTTGATTTCGTACGCGTCGATGTCATACGCAAGCTGCTCGATGCTGGTTGCGCCGATGATGGTGGAGGCAATGAACCATCGCGTGTAGCACCACGCAAGCGCCAGCTGGGTCGCTGTCATGCCATGATCTTTGGCCAATTGCATGTAACGCCGCGCGGCATCCACCACGCGTGGCCGCAGGTAGCGCGGACTCCAGTTCGGTGGAAAGTGAGTCAGCCGTCCGGCTGATTGTGGATTGTCGATGTACTTGCCGGTAAGCTGACCAAAGGCAAGCGGACTGTAGGCCAGCATTCCAACATTCTCTCGGTGACAGGTCTCATCCAGACCGCTCTCGAAACTCCGGTTGGCCAGATGATAGCCATTTTGTATTGACACGATTCGCGGTAGTCCCATGGTTTGGGACAGATGCACAAACTGCGACACGCCCCAAGCGCTTTCATTGGAGACGCCAATGTGACGGATCTTTCCTTCTTTGATGAGCGCTTGCAGAACAGCGAGCGTCTCTTCGATGGCCACACATTCACGATCATGCGCGGGGTTGAAAAATAATTGCCCAAAGACCGGCACGTTGCGGCTGGGCCAGTGCAGTTGATAGAGGTCGATGTAATCTGTTTGCAGACGCTTCAGACTGCTTTCGACTGCGGCACGAATATTGGCTGCATCAAAATTGCTTTGACCGTTGCGTATCCAGGTCATGGCTTTTGAAGGACCAGCGATTTTGGTGGCCAGAATGATGTCCTTGCGACGTCCGGATTTTTTCAGCCAGGTGCCGATGATGCTTTCAGTGGCGCCTTGTGTTTCCGCACGTGGCATGACCGGATAGAGCTCTGCGGTATCAATAAAATTAATACCGCGCTCAAGCGCGTAGTCGAGCTGACTGTGGCCCTCTGCTTCGGTATTCTGTTCACCAAAGGTCATCGTACCCAGGCAGATTTTGGGTACTTGCAGATCACTGTGACCTAGTTTTATTTTTTCCATGCTCGTCTCCGTCAGTTTGTTTTTCTGAATTTTTTTGATGCAATCAATTCATGCTGGCGCACGCAGAGGCGCATTCACCTACCAGCGCGGGGCCGCAGTAAATCAGCCCGGTATACAGTTGTACCAGACTGGCACCCGCAGCCATTTTTTCACTGGCATCAGCGCCGTTGAGTATGCCGCCCACACCAATAATGGGAACTTCGCCCTGCAAGGCTTGATGCAGCGCGCGGATCACGCGCGTCGACAGATCTCGAACGGGTGCGCCCGACAAGCCTCCGGTTTCATTTGCATGCGCCAAACCCTGTACCGAATCACGCGTAATAGTGGTGTTGGTGGCGATGACACCATCAATGTGGTGCCGCCTCAGGGCGCTTGCGATGGTATCGATCTGCTCATCATCAAGATCCGGGGCAATTTTCAGCACTAGAGGTACATAGCGTCCGTGTGTGTCGGCCAGTCGCGATTGCGCCTGTTTGAGCGAGGCGAGTAGCGCATCAATTTCGGATGCCTGCTGTAGCTGACGCAGATTCTTCGTGTTGGGTGAAGAGATATTCACCGTGACATATGCCGCATACGGATAGACTTTATCAAGGCAATACAGATAATCATCGGTAGCGCGCTCTATGGGCGTATCTGCATTTTTACCGATGTTCAGTCCCAGAATGCCCTGTCGCTCCTGATAGAAGCGCGAAGCTTGCACGTTACGCACGAAGGCATCGACTCCGCCGTTGTTGAAGCCCATGCGATTGATCAGCGCCTGTGCCTCGGGCAAACGGAACATGCGTGGTTTTGGATTACCGGGTTGGGCGCGGGGTGTGACCGTACCAATCTCGATGAAGCCAAAGCCCAGCGCAGCCAGCCCGTCGATATAAGCGCCATCTTTGTCCAGACCCGCGGCCAGTCCGACTGGATTGGGGAAAGTCAAACCCATGACCGTACGAGGATCTAATGCGGGTTGTGGCAGCAGCCGGGTCAACCCAGCCGATGCCGCAAAACGCAAAGCGGGTAGTGTCAGGTCATGTGCTTTCTCGGGATCCATCGAGAAGAGCAAGGGGCGGGCAAGTGAGTAAAGAAATTTGTCTGACACGATGAACGGGCGTTGTACGAAGGCCCGGAGATTGTAACCCTGAGCCCGATTTATTCAGCAGGCAGGGCTTCCCACTGGCCACGACGTAATGCTTCGATAGGCTGAAAATTGACCTTGTAGGCCATTTTCTCGCTTTCTTCTATCCAGTAGCCCAGATAAACATAGGGTATGCCGAGCTGTCGGGCCTGCTCAATTTGCCACAGGACGTTGTAGGTACCCAGGCTGGATTTGGGCAAGTCCGGATCAAAGAAGGTGTAAACCGATGACAGGCCATCGTCGAGCACATCAATGATGCTCACCATCCGGAGTTCACCATCGGGTTCGCGGAATTCCACCAGTCGTGTGTTGACTTTGCTTTGCAAAAGAAATTGCGCGTACTGGTCGCGACTGTCCTGATCCATCCCGCCGCCCGAATGACGCACCGACTGATAACGCAGATAGAGTTCATAGTGCTCGTGTACGTAGGCCAGCCGAGATACCCATGTCGAAAGGTGCTGGTGCTGTTTCCATGAGCGGCGCTGGCTGCGGTTGGCGACGAAGTCTGCCACACGCACACGCACCGGAGTGCATGCCTGACAGCCATCACAGTAGGGACGGTAGGTAAAAATGCCACTACGTCGGAAACCGTTTTTTACCAACTCCGAGTAGACATCCGCATTGATCAGATGCGACGGCGTCGCCACTTGAGAGCGCGCCTGTCGGTCATCAAGGTAGCTGCACGGATAGGGCGCCGTTGCATAAAACTGCAGCGTCGAAAAAGGCAGATCCTTGAGATGTGTCATTCTGTGAAGTTGAGGTCTGCAACCATAAAAAGGAATTTACACTGATCGTACCGAAAAGCGCAAAGCTTTGCTGTCATGCCGGCTCGCAGAACATCAGTCTGGGTACCCAATGCGCTATCGTCGGCTGAGCAAGCGCAGATTTCATGTGGGAAATGAAAGCGGCGCGTGGCACAGTCCGCCCCCCTAGCGAAGTCAGGTGATTCGTCTCTTGCTGGCAATCGATCAGTTCGACATCCTGAGCGCGGAGGAATTCAACCAGATAGGCCAGCGCGGTCTTGGATGCATCAGTGACCTTGGCAAACATGGATTCACCGTAGAACATGCGCCCGATACAGATGCCGTAAGCGCCGCCCACCAGCTCATTATCCTGCCACAGCTCCGATGAATGGGCATACCCCAGTGCATGCAGCTGACAGTAGCCGGCCACAATATCTTCGGAGATCCAGGTGCCCGAGGATCCTTCGCGCGGGGCCGCACAGGCCCGGATCACTGACTCAAAGGCGCTATCAAAGCGCACCTGCCAGCGACCACCCGTTCGCATGCTCTGGTCCACTTTTTTGAGGGTTTTGCGCAAGCTGTCAGAAATCCTGAACTCGGCCGTCGGTAGCACCATGCGTGGGTCGGTACTCCACCAAAGCACCGGCTGGTGTTCGGAAAACCAGGGAAAAATGCCGTTTCGGTAGGCATCCAACAGCCGCGCCGCCGACAGGTCGGCACCTGCCGCCAGTAATCCAGGGGCGCCTTCCGCCTCAGTCAGTGCCTCGCTCACATCCGGAAAAGGTGTGTCTTTCTCAAGCCAGGGGATCATGCGGCTCACCAATAAAGACAGATATTTGCACAGCTTCGGTGCGATTTCCCGAGGCGCATATTTTCCCTAATGAAAAATTCATTATATTCAATTACTTATGGAGTTGACCTCGAAGCACCAAAGAGGAACGGATATTGCTACCAAGCAGTCTCTGTTACTTATTTGTGCACATAAACAGGGAGTTTTCATGGATTCATTCCGCAGCGGCGCAGACACGTTGTTCATTCTGCTTGGCGCTATCATGATTCTGGCCATGCATGCCGGGTTCGCGTTTCTCGAGCTTGGCACGGTGCGCAAGAAAAATCAGGTCAATGCGCTAGTGAAAATATTAGTCGATTTCGCTGTCTCGACCATTGCTTATTTCTTCATCGGGTACAGCATTGCCTACGGCGTAAACTTCTTCAGCAGCGCCGAGGTACTGGCCCAGAAGAGCGGCTTTGAACTGGTGAAGTTTTTCTTTCTGCTGACATTTGCCGCTGCGATACCGGCCATCATCTCCGGCGGGATCGCCGAGCGTGCGCGTTTTCATCCGCAGCTGGCAGCTACTGCGTTAATGGTCGGGTTGATCTATCCGATTTTCGAGGGAATCGCGTGGAACCAGCGCTTTGGCATACAGGCATGGCTGGAGGTCAGTTACGGCGCCGCTTTCCATGACTTTGCCGGTTCGGTGGTGGTTCATGCCGTGGGCGGCTGGGCTGCGCTGCCAGCCGTGCTGCTGCTGGGGTCTCGCCGTGGCCGCTATTCCAAGGACGGCAGCATCTCTGCCCACCCGCCTTCCAGTATTCCATTTCTGGCACTTGGTGCGTGGATACTGGCCGTGGGTTGGTTCGGCTTCAATGTGATGAGCGCACAAACTCTGGACAAGATGAATGGGTTGGTCGCGATGAATTCCCTCATGGCCATGGTAGGCGGTACGCTGGTAGCGGTGGTCATTGGCAAAAACGATCCGGGCTTCGCGTACAACGGACCGCTGGCAGGGCTGGTCGCGGTTTGCGCGGGTTCCGATCTGATGCATCCGCTTGGCGCACTGGCCACCGGCGGCATCGCCGGCGCGGTCTTTGTCTGGTTGTTCACGCTCACGCAGAACCGCTGGAAAATCGATGATGTGCTGGGAGTTTGGCCACTGCATGGTTTGTGTGGTGCGTGGGGCGGCATCGCTGCCGGTATTTTTGGTGCGCAAGCATTGGGTGGTTTGGGCGGGGTGTCGCTGATGTCTCAGCTGATTGGGACCTTGCTGGGTATTGTGATCGCTGTGGTGGGTGGTGTGCTGGTCTACGGTCTTTTGAAGATCACGGTTGGCATACGGCTTGATCCTGAAGAAGAGTATGAGGGTGCCGACCTCTCAGTGCACAAGATCACGTCCACAGCGGAGCGCGAAACCAGCTGGTGATGTTCAGCCATTGATACGCATGCCCGGCGCAATGTCGAGCGCATGCACACCAAACGACTTGCCCTCGCGTGATGCGGCGAGGTCGGCAAAGAATCGCTTCAGCGTATGGGTGACCGTGGGGAAAGCAAGATCGCCCCACGGTATTTCCTGATCGTTGAACAATCGCACTTCCAGACTTTCGATCCCTGCGGCGAAATCAAGATCACACAAGCGTGCCCGATAAAACAGATGTACCTGGTGCACATGTGCGACATTCAGCAAGCTGAACAGATCAAGCAACTCGATACGTGCACCAGCTTCTTCCAGAGTTTCGCGCGCTGCCGCCTCTGCAGTTGTTTCGCCATTTTCCATAAAACCTGCAGGCAGTGTCCAGTAACCTCTGCGTGGCTCAATGGCGCGACGGCAGAGCAAAACCTGCGCACTGCCGCCTTCATCCCAAAGCGGTATGCTACCCACAACCATCTTTGGATTTTGATAGTGGATTTCGCCACAGCTCTCGCAAACATAGCGAGACCGATTGTCATCAGGCGGAACCCTGAGTGAGACGACATGACCGCAGCTGGGGCAGAAGTTCATACGATAGCAGGTAGCGATAAACGCCTGAGTAGACGTCGGTTTGAGGTGAGCAGAGAGTTTAACATTCGATGCGGCGATGGAACTCAGTTTGCATTAGCTGCCGATAGCCTGTATAGTCCAACCCTTCAGACGCGGGGTGGAGCAGTCTGGCAGCTCGTCGGGCTCATAACCCGAAGGTCACAGGTTCAAATCCTGTCCCCGCAACCAAACATCGCATCAAATTAATACCAGCCCCTGACTTTCAGGGGCTTTTGTTTTTTCGTCACCGACGTATTCGTGTGCCTTAGCGCAGCGAGTAGCGGTCTGAGATCAGCGCTTCTTGAACTTCAGTTTTTCCATCAGGTCATAGGCGTCTGAAAGTTCATTGCCTGAATCGCCTTTTTCAAAATCGCAGGTCATGCCTAACGGCTTTTTAATGCCATCGACTGTCAGCTGCACCGAGATACCTTGGGGCGTGGAAAGACTGTACGACACCTTGCCGCTTGTAAAGACCACTCCCTTCATCCATTGCGAGCTGCTGGGTCCGAATTGTTCAAAGAAAATCTTAGGCTTGGGAGATTTTTCGTTAGGCAATGTAATTTCCACTTGTTCCGGCGTTCCGAACTTGTAGACGATCTGTTTTTGGTCGGTGTTGGACTGGCAAAGCGACACTGATTTTTTCGAGTCCTCCAGTTGGCAGCTAAATAATGATTTTTCTTCGGGTGAGCAAAGTGATGCCGCGCTGGCCGAAAAGCTTGCCATAAAAATAATTCCGGTGAAAACAGTCGTTTTGATGATTTGCATTGTGGTTCTCCAGTCTTTGAAAACAAGGGGCTGCCTAAGTTTGCTGGCGTCTGTGCGCCACTGATGCTGCCAGCGGCTCTGCGGGAGAGAGTATCAGCGATCGCCTACAAGCCTTGCTTATCGTAATGGCGGGCACTGTAGCCCTTCGGAATCCCGGCGATTGAGGCAATGACAATCGGGATGAAGTGCCCTATAATGCGCCCCAACGTTGATACCAACGTGGCGTGACCCGGCGCCCTGTCGAATTCCCAAGTCTTACTCCGGTCAAGACAGCAGCAGCAGCCCCAAGAAAAATTCTACAACCGCGGGTTCTGATTGCCAGCAATAAAACCCATGCCTTACCCGTTTCAGCTTGGCTGACGCGGGCTCAGGATTGTGCTTCTCACTGCAACCAACTCGTATTGTACGAATCGTAGATGAATACCGTTGAGGCGAAAAAAGTCCTCGAGACTGCACTGTTGTGCACGCACGAGGCATTATCGATCAATGAGCTGAAAAAGCTTTTTGCTGGTCATGCTGATGATTCGGAGTCCGTACTGGATACCGATACCATCAAGATCTTGTTGGAAGAACTCGTTCAGGATTGGGAGGGGCATGGTGTCGAGCTGGTGAACCTGTCGACGGGCTGGCGTTTTCAGAGCCGTGCCGAGATGAAGGTTTACCTCGACAGGCTGAACCCCGAGAAGCCACCGAAATACACGCGGGCCACACTTGAAACGCTCGCCATCATCGCCTACCGCCAGCCAGTGACACGCGGTGACATTGAAGAGATTCGCGGTGTGGCCGTTAACTCGCAAACGATCAAACTGCTGGAAGATCGTGGTTGGGTAGATGTGATCGGTCATCGTGATGTACCCGGACGTCCTGCGCTCCTAGCCACTACGAAACAATTTCTTGATGATTTGGGTTTGTCTTCGCTGGAGCAGTTGCCGCCATTGCAGCAAGTTGGTGCTGATTTATTGCCGGAAGAGGCGGCGGCTGCGGTTCATGTAATGGAGCAGAACCTCCAAGCGTCACTGGATCAGGCAGCGATTGATTTTTCCGAGCCGGCGATGGATGAGGCTTCACAGTCGGTAACACTGGCTCGAGGCGATCAGCAGCACGAAGTACAAGACGTACCGCAAGAGGAAGCGCAAGAGGGGGGTGGGGTACCGCTCCCGGATGAGCAAGATGACAATGCTCCCACTGAATCAACATCCGATACTCAAGATGACCGCACCCGACCCGAATGACCCTCAATTGCCGCCTCGGAGTGGCGATGCAGCAGAAAACACCGGCAACACGACCGCCGGTAATGAGGCGCCTGTAAAAGACAAGGCCAGACAGGACAAGAAAAACCCTCGCCGTGGTGTACGCGGTCCGCGCGCCTTGCGACGCTCGCGGGGCCCAGACAAAGAGGGCGAACCAGGAAAGCCCGTTGCGCCTGCTGACCGAGACGGTGCCAGTATGGCGGTCCGCGAACCGCAGCGTGGCAAACCGGGCCCGCGCCAGAAGCCACAGCACGCCAATCAACGCCATGGTCAGCGCAGTGCGGGCGCAGACGCTGATGCGATTTTCAGTTTTGTTACTTCGGATGACTACGACCGAGTCGCTGCTGGCGAAGAGGCAGCCTCTACCCTCAAGCACGGGACTCGACATCAGAAGCCAGCGCGTCGCGACCTCACTGCCGATGATGATGCGCCCAAGCTGCACAAGGTACTGGCTGAGGCCGGTCTGGGTTCTCGTCGCGACATGGAAGAACTGATTATTGCCGGCAGGGTATCGGTCAATGGTGAGCCTGCGCACATCGGCCAACGCATA
>JBIIEY010000268.1:0-3507 GCA_044237595.1 Burkholderiaceae bacterium
TGCCGCATCGGCACCTTCACCGAAGAAATGCTTCTCCATTTGCGTCGCCAGATATTTTCGTGCTCGCACGTCTGCCAAATTCAGGCGGTTTTCATTGACCAGCATGGTCTGGTGCTTGAGCCAGGCGCCCCAGGCTTCCTTGGAGACGCCTTCCCAGATTTTCTTGCCCAGATCGCCGGGATAGGGTGGGAAATCCAGCCCTTCGGCTTCCTTGCCGAGCTTGATGCAGTGGACCATCCGAGTCATTGATATCTCCAGTTCAAAGATTTTTAATTAGTACGAGCGACTTGCGCTGCCAGTTGTACATGTTTTGCCGGTCTTTGGGTAAGTCATCCAGGCTGGCGTTGGTGAATCCGCGCTTGAGAAACCAGTGGGCGGCGCGGGTCGTTAGGACAAATAGTTTTTTGAATCCGGCGGCGCGCGCGCGATTTTCCAGATGCTTGAGCAGACGCTCGCCATCGCCTTGCGCTTGTGAATCAGGACTCACTGTCAGGCATGCCATCTCGGCCATTTTCTCGGTGGGGAAGGGATAGAGGGCGGCGCAACCGAAAATGACACCGTCATGCTCAATGACCGAGAAATAGTCTACCTCGCGTTCTATCAATTCGCGACCGCGTTTTACCAGGGTGCCATCTGCTTCCAGAGGTTCGATCAGACGAAGAATGCCGCCGACATCTTCAATACTGGCTTCGCGCAGGCTTTCCAGATTTTGGGCTGACACCATTGTGCCTACGCCATCGTGCGTAAAAATTTCGAGCAAGACCGAGCCATCGGTCGAAAACGGCACAATGTGAGCACGCGGCACGCCCGAATGACAGGCTCGGATCGCATTGGAAAAATAGTACGCGGCATCCGAAGGCAGGCAAGCGGATTCAATGACGGCCTGCGCCTGATGGACAGAGACCTCATGAATCGCCGCACCGCCTGCATCGGTCATCATCGGTGTTTCAGTGATGAAGATCAGTTTGTCAGCACGCAGCGATATGGCGGCTGACACAGCCACGTCTTCCATGGCCAGATTGAAAACTTCACCTGTCGGTGAGAATCCCAGTGGTGAGAGCAGCACCAGACCCCCATTGTCCAGTATGGGATGGATGGTTTCGTAGGCGATTTTGCGGGCGAGACCGGTGTGCTCGAGATCGACACCATCAATAATGCCCATCGGACGTGCCACGACAAAATTCCCCGAAATCACGCGTATCGCCGCATTGGCCATCGGTGTGTTGGGCAGCCCCTGGCTGAATGCGGCTTCGATATCCAGCCGCAGCTCGCCCGCAGCTTCCTTTGCGCACTCAAGGGCGACTGCATCCGTGATGCGAAGGCCGTTATGAAAGCGCGACTGCTCGTTGCGCAAGGCCAGTTGTTCTTCAACCTGAGGACGTGAGCCGTAGACGATGACAACTTTGATCCCGAGCGCATGCAACAACGACAAATCATGCGCCAGCACGGGTAGTGCGCCCGCCCGTACCAGCTCGCCCGGGAAGGCGACCACAAAGGTCTTTCCGCGGAATGCGTGAATACAGGGCGCGACCGAGCGAAGCCACGCGACGAACTGGGTAGGGTTGTCCATGGGGCGCATTATAATTCGCTCCGACATGTCCGCACCCGACTCCCCTAAAAAAGCGCGACCTGCGCGGCCTGTAGCTTCAGCGCCTCACGCATCCAACGCGCCCCGCCCGAAACCGATTCCAGTTCGTCATCCGCTGCCGGCGATCAGTTTTCCCGATGAGCTGCCTGTATCTGGCAGGCGGGAGGACATCATGGCGGCCCTGCGTCAGCATCAGGTCATCATCGTCTGCGGTGAGACAGGTTCGGGCAAGACCACGCAACTGCCCAAGATCTGCCTGTCTCTCGGACGCGGCGAGCTTGGCATGATTGGCCACACCCAGCCGCGTCGCATCGCTGCCTCCTCAACGGCCAAGCGCATCGCCCACGAGCTCGGCTCACCGCCCGGTATGCATGTGGGCTACAAAGTTCGTTTCAATGACACCTTGTCCGAGGGCGCATGGGTCAAGCTGATGACCGATGGCATTCTGCTTGCCGAGACGCAGGGTGATCCGCTGCTGCGGCAGTACGACACGTTAATCATTGATGAAGCGCACGAGCGCAGTCTCAATATTGATTTTCTGCTCGGCTATCTGAAGCAACTTCTGCCACGCCGGCCGGATCTGAAGCTCATCATCACTTCGGCGACGATTGATGCCGAGCGTTTCGCAAAACATTTCGAGCATGCAGGCAGGCCGGCACCGGTCATTGAAGTTTCCGGACGCTTGTATCCGGTGGAAGTGCGATACAGGCCCGTAGAGCGGCCTGTGGAGCAGGGTACGCAAGCCAAAGCTACTGCGACATCCAATACGATTGCAGCGCGCAGTCGCGAGCAGCGCGATCTGATGGATGCGATCGTTGATGCCGTCGATGAACTCGCGCTGATCGGTTCTGGCGACATTCTGGTTTTCCTGCCCGGTGAGCGCGAGATACGTGATGCCGCCGAAGCGCTGCGTAAGCATCATCCGCCTCATGTCGAGATACTCCCACTGTTTGCGCGTCTGTCTGCGCAGGAGCAGGAGCGCGTCTTCAAAACTAGCAATGCGCGCCGCATTGTGTTAGCGACCAATGTGGCGGAAACCTCGCTCACGGTGCCCGGCATTCGCTATGTGGTCGATGCGGGTACGGCGCGCGTCAAACGCTACAGCTATCGCAATAAAGTTGAGCAGTTGCAGATCGAGCCTATCGCACAGTCAGCTGCCAACCAACGAGCCGGTCGCTGCGGCCGGGTGGCAGCGGGCGTTTGTATTCGGTTATATGACGAGCAGGATTATCTGCAGCGACCGAAATTCACCGAACCCGAAATTTTGCGTTCCTCGCTGGCGGCTGTAATTTTGCGCATGAAGTCGCTCAGGCTGGGCAATGTCGAGCAATTTCCCTTTTTAGAACCGCCATTGGGCCGTGCGATTGCAGATGGCTATCAGTTGTTGCAGGAGCTCGGTGCAGTCGACGAGGCGCAGGAACTCACTGAGCTGGGTCGTCAGCTGGCGCGATTGCCGATGGATCCGCGTGTAGGCCGCATGATTTTGGCGGGTCGAGATCATCAGTGCTTGCGCGAGATGCTGATCATTGCTGCGGCACTGTCGGTTCAGGATCCGCGCGACCGACCTGTCGATGTGCAAGCCGCTGCTGATGCGGCCCACAAGAAATTTGCCGATGAAAAATCAGAGTTCATCAGTTATCTGAAAATCTGGGACTGGTTCGAAGAAGCCATCGCCCAAAAACAATCCAATCGCCAGCTGAATGAACAATGCCGCAGTAATTTCTTGTCGCAGCTGCGCCTACGAGAATGGCGTGATGTGCATTCGCAGTTGCTCACGATTGTGCGCGAGCAGGGCTGGCGCATAAACGAGTCGCCAGCGACCTACGAACAGCTGCATCTCGCTTTGCTGACTGGCTTGCTGGGTAATATTGGGTACAAGGCCGATGATGAGCCGCATTATCTTGGCGCGCGTGGCATTA
>JBIIEY010000269.1:0-3497 GCA_044237595.1 Burkholderiaceae bacterium
TCATAGACATAGAATTCCATACGGTCGATCTCGCGCAGCAGATCATTCGGGAACTCAATGTCGGCCTTGTCGATTTCATCGATTAGGAGCACGACCGGCTCATCCGAGGTGAATGCCTGCCAGAGCACGCCCCGCACGATGTAGTTCTGAATATCCCGCACTCGCTCGTCACCGAGCTGGGAATCGCGCAAACGCGAGACCGCGTCATATTCGTACAGGCCTTGCTGGGCCTTGGTGGTGGATTTGATGTGCCATTGCAAAAGTGGCATCTTTAGCGCTGCCGCCACCTCTTCGGCCAGCATGGTTTTGCCGGTACCGGGCTCGCCTTTGATGAGCAGGGGGCGCTGCAGGGTCAGGGCGGCATTCACCGCGAGTTTGAGGTCGCTGGTGGCGACATATTGCTCTGAACCTTCAAAGCGTAGGGGTTTGTCCATTGTACTGATCAGTCATAGAAAATAAGGCCGAGTATAAACGACTCAAAGTGCGAAGGTCTTTCAGATCGGCCGATTAATGTGGGTCAATATTAGACTCGGCTGCCATGAATCGGTTAGAATTGCGTGCGTTTTTTAGTGACGGGCAGGCAATATTTCTTGCATAAGTGCAGTCTGTTTCCGTCCGCACCAGTTTCGTTTTTGAATAACCCATCCAGCTATCATGAAAAAACTTTTTGTTCTTATTGCACTGGCCTCGCTTGCTCAAGTATCGGCCGCTGCTGATGCCAAAGGCGACGTAGCTGCGGCCAAAAACAAGGTGGCCATGTGTATCGGTTGCCACGGCATTCCAGGCTATAAAGCCTCTTTCCCTGAGGTGTATCGGGTACCGATGTTGGGTGGTCAGTCGGAGAAGTACATCGCCGCTGCACTGAATGCCTATAAAAAAGGTGAGCGCAAGCACCCGACCATGGTGGGTATTGCCGCCGGGCTGTCCGATCAGGACATCGCCGATGTTGCCGCCTATTACGCCCAGCAGAAATAAACGGAGCCATTCATGAAAAAGCTATTTGCATTCCTGGCCCTGGCGCTGTCGATGAACGCGTTTGCGGGCAATGTCGAAGCAGGCAAGGCCGCCGCACAGAAGTACAACTGTGCTTCCTGCCACGGTGCGGATTTCAACAGTCCTATTGATCCCAGCTATCCAAAGCTCGCGGGTCAGCATGCTGACTACATCGAGCATTCCCTTGTTGCTTATCAGCGTGGCGGTAATGGCGCTAATGGTCGCGGTAACGCGATCATGGGCGGTATGGCCAAGCCGCTGTCGAAAAAAGAGATTAGCGACATCGCAGCGTATCTGGCCAGCTTGCCAGGTTCGCTGGTCGTGCGTAAATAAGCTTTCTTCAGGTTGTACAAAAAGCCGCGCATCGCGCGGCTTTTTTTATTGGCCGGCGCGTTGACGTATGCAGTGGATGTAGGCCTCGCCATCGGGTGGTATGCCGTTGCGCTGCGCAGTCCACAGCATTTCAC
Organism: Burkholderiaceae bacterium; assembly: GCA_044237595.1. Lineage (GTDB taxonomy): Bacteria > Pseudomonadota > Gammaproteobacteria > Burkholderiales > Burkholderiaceae_D > Pernthalerella. Next base: position 1,461 of record JBIIEY010000269.1, read on the forward strand.
CCAGACATTCCATGATCGCATGATGGGCATCATGCACTGAACCCAGTCGCTGGATCAGCGTCTCGCACGCATCCCGTATACCCGGCGGTTGATCAACCGAGATCTGTTCATGTATGGACAAGTGCATGGACAAATGCAGAAAGGGATTGCTGCGCCCTTGATCAACACTGTAGTCCTTCTCCAGAGCACGCTCGGAATCAGCGAGATCATTTTCGTATTCGGGATGCTGACGTATCCAGTCGCTGGCGATCGCTTCCAGCGGCGTCAGGACTTCGCCCTGTGTAGATTTTTTCCAGGTGGTGCAGAAGAATTGACGGACTTCGTCTTTGCTGGGGTTAAACATGTGTGGCAGGTCAGACGGCTTTTTCGGGTTTCGGTGTTTTTGATTTGAACTCGCATAAATCCGCAATCAGACAATTCCAGCACTGCGGGCTGCGTGCAATACAGGTGTAGCGGCCATGCAGTATCAACCAGTGATGCGCATCCATCAGGTATTCGGGTGGCACGAACTTCATCAGTTTTTGCTCAACGATGTCGACGTTCTTACCGGGTGCAATGCCGGTGCGATTGGAGACGCGGAAGATATGCGTGTCGACCGCCATCGCTGGTACGCCGAATGCGGTATTGAGCACCACATTCGCCGTTTTGCGACCCACGCCGGGCAGCGCTTGCAGTGCCTCACGATCGCGCGGTACTTCGCCACCATGCTGTTCGAGCAGCATACGGCAGGTTTCGATGACGTTTTTGGCTTTGTTGCGATACAAGCCTATGGTTTGCACATAGGGGATCAGACCTTCCACACCCAGTGCATAAATGGCTGCCGGTTTATTCGCTATCGGATAAAGCTGTCGCGTTGCCTTGTTGACTGAAACGTCAGTGGCTTGTGCCGAGAGGATCACGGCGATCAATAATTCGAAAGGCGTGGTGTATTCCAGCTCGGTCGTGGGATGTGGATTCGCAGCTTTGAGTCGCGCAAAAATCTCGCGGCGTTTTTCAGGGTTCATGATTTCTCCCCGGAAGATGCGTCCTTTTGCTGGCGCGCTCTGTCCATTGCTGCCTGAATGATGGCGCGCTTGCGCTCTTTTTCAGCGAGCGCCTCAGGATTTTGCGCAGATTCATGTTCGACTTCGCGCAGTTTGGCTGCGGCTTTTGCCGCCAGTCGTGCATCATTTTCTGCTTTTTCGCGGATCAGTCGTTCATTGCGAAGGTGAAACCGTTCACGTGCTGCGTCTGCGGCAGACGATGACCACGCATCCCAGCCGGTTTTTCCGGACGTGACCGAGACCATCGCAATGCAATCGACCGGGCAAGGCGCGACACAGAGATCGCAGCCGGTGCAGAGCGCCGGTATCACGGTATGCATTTGTTTGGCTGCACCAACGATCGCATCGACCGGACAAGCTTGTATGCACAGCGTGCATCCTATGCACGCAGTTTCGTCGATCACGGCGACCGGACGTTCGCGCTCTGCACCATGGACAGGGTTGAGGGGTATGACAGGCTTGCCCAGTGCTGCGGCCAGACGTGCGATGCCCTGCGCGCCGCCGGGTGGGCATTGGTTGTAACTTGCCTCGCCGCTGGCCATGGCTTCGGCATAGGGACGGCAGGCCGGATAGCCGCATTTCGTGCATTGCGTTTGCGGCAGCAGGTCTTCAAGACGATCAGCGAGGGTGGGTGCGCGGTCTGACATAGAACGCCATTATCCGGTATTTGCGTTGCGCGTCACGCCCATGAAAAAAGCCGCCCGAAGGCGGCTGAACTGAGACGCTACCGTATCAGGCATGTGCCCGGATGAATTCTCCGATACGTGGCGCAATCATTTCGCGCCAGCGACGACCGGAGAAAATACCGTAGTGACCGCACTTCGGTGCTTCGAAATGCTGCTTCATGTTCTCAGGAATGCCGGAACACAGGTCTTGCGCCGCCTGTGTCTGGCCCGAACCGGAAATATCATCGAGTTCGCCTTCGATAGTAAACAAGGCTACCGACTTGATGTCCTGCGGTCTGACCAGTTTGCCTTCGACCTCCCAGGTGCCT
>JBIIEY010000270.1:0-3477 GCA_044237595.1 Burkholderiaceae bacterium
GCAGAGAATGAGCGCAGGCACTGGGGTCATGCACAGCGAATTCAACAACTCACCTGAGAATCTGGTTCATTTTCTGCAGATATGGATAGAGCCCGCAGCCAAGGGAATTGAACCCGGCTACGAAGAAAAGCATTTCGATGTAGCCTCCAAACAAGGCCGGCTCCGACTGATCGCCTCGCCCAATGGGAGTGAAGGTTCGGTCACCATTCATCAGGACGCACGTCTGTATGTTTCGCTTTTAGAAGGTAATGCATCGGTCACACATGTATTGCATCCCGTCCGCTCGGCTTACCTTCACCTGATCCGTGGGAAACTGACCGTCAACGGGCAGCGTCTGGGCACCGGTGACGCACTCAAAATGACGGGTGAGGACAAGATCACAGCGGATCAAGCTGAATCAGCTGAATTTTTATTGTTTGATCTGCCATATTAAAAAAAGGTCAGGGTGGCGACCCTGCGCCCTGCGGTCTCTACGCCGCCACCTACGGTGCGGAACCAGTGACAGACAGTGCCTCCACATCCTGCGGTCAAAGCCTTTCGAATGCCATGACCGCCCTGATTACGGCATAATCCGGGCTGAGCAACGACAATGCGGCGATCGCGACAGCTCGCGACGCCGCATTGCTTTTTGAATGCCGAATGAATCTATATCCCAATGCAGCGCGCTGAAACCACCGATACTTCTTCTCCTACGCGACCACAGATCGAGCATGTAGCCAGCTGCGCACTGCCCACGCCTTGGGCAAATTTCCAGCTCCACGCCTTCCTGGAAAAAGGCACAGGCAAAGAACATCTGGCCATGGTTCTGGGCGATGTGGGCAGTGGCGAACCCGTATTGGCACGACTTCACTCCGAATGCCTGACTGGCGATACGCTGTTTAGCCAGCGCTGCGACTGCGGAGCACAACTCGAAAACGCATTGAAGCGCATCGCTGAAGAAGGTTGCGGCATATTGCTCTATCTGAGACAGGAAGGCCGAGGTATTGGTCTGGTCAACAAAATTCGCGCCTATGCACTTCAGGAAAATGGTGCAGACACGGTGGAGGCAAATCACCAGCTTGGTTTCGCAGACGATACACGCAACTACGCTGTATGCGAACCGATGCTCTCTCACTTTGGAATTCGCGCTCTCAAACTCATGACCAACAATCCGCGCAAGCTCGATTCGATGAAGCTGCTCGACATCAAGGCCGAACGCATAGAACACATCGCAACAAGCAATCCATTCAATGCCAACTATCTCGCAGTCAAAGCGAGCAAACTCGGCCATTTACTGCCTAACGTCAAACCGCACTCCTCGGCGGATGACGATAAGACATCCTGAGCACCAACCGGCGAACAAATTCGTAATGTCGTGCAGCCTGACCTGACCTCATCCGACAGAAAGCCTCGTCGATTAATTCTGCTGCAACGCAATACAATCAAAGCCCATTCTGGCTAAAATTCAATTTTTTTCGGAGAAAAATGAAATTTTGCGGCGCATCATATTTAAAACAGCGGCAGCTGAGAATTCCCTCGCGTAGTAGTGCATTACTACCCAAAGACGAGTTGCACGGTAAATAATACTTCACAGTAATTCTCTCGGGATGTAAATTACACCCGCTGGGTTACCCGAAGCAGAGAAGACCGTTAGAAGATCGGCACGGGCCGAACTGGCAGCACCAACGTCGTTTTCACAACTATAAAGCGCAGAGGAGACAACAATGTCATCACCCCAAGAGCCGAAACGCCGGCAATTTTTCAAAATCGCATCTGCTGGAACAGTTGCCACCGCAAGCGGTGCCCTGCCAATGATGTTGATGCCCGAAGCTGCAATAGCGGCTGAAGTACTGGGCGACGACGCACTCAAAACTCTGACAAAAATGGCGCGCGATATCTTCCCGCACGACCGTTTCGAAGACACGCTCTACACCAATGCAGTCAGTGGTTACGGTGAGCAGGCTAAAGCAGATGAAAAACTGAAGAAGCTTCTGTTGGATGGCGTTGCGAAGCTGGATGCCGAAGCGAAAAAGAAATTCAAGAAGCCCTACGCAGAAGTTGAAAAAGAAGCAGATCGCGTATCTATCCTCAAGGCCATGGACAAAGCGAGATCCGATTTCTTCGCCAAGATGCGCGGTGATCTGGTCGTTAGCCTCTACAACCAGCCAGCCGTGTGGGCAAAGCTGGGTTATGAAGGCCCATCGGCCGATAAAGGTGGCTACATCAATCGTGGCTTCAATGACCAGACTTGGATGGATCGCGCGTAATTCGCATTCCTGAACCCACCGACAAAAACACAAAGGCAATAGGAGACAAGCATGGCTTCCAAAAAATTTGACCTCAAGGATGAGGTAGTCGTCATTATCGGCTCAGGTGCCGGCGGCGGCACGCTCGGCAACGAGCTCGCACAAAAAGGTATTGACGTCGTTATTCTCGAGGCAGGCAAGCGCCACGAGATCAATGATTTCGAAAATGATGAATGGCCAATGTTCAGCAAAATTTCATGGCTGGACAAGCGCACCACCTCCGGCTCCTGGCGTGTCGCGAAAGACTTCCCCGGACTGCCCGCATGGATCGTCAAAGCCGTAGGTGGCTCCACGGTTCACTGGGCTGGCGCATCGCTGCGTTTCCAGGAGCACGAGTTCAAGACCAAAACGGTCTACGGCAACGTCGCAGGTGCCAACCTGCTCGACTGGCCTATCACGCTCAAAGACCTCGAGCCGTACTACGCTCGCGCTGAGGACAAGATGGGCACGACCGGCACCAATGGTATCCCTCGTCTGCCAGGCAACAACAACTACAAGGTTCTTGCTGCTGGCGCGAAAAAAGTCGGCTACAAGAAATTCCACACCGGGAATATGTCGATCAACTCGCAGCCTCGTGATGGTCGAGGCTCCTGCCAGCAGATCGGTTTCTGCTTCCAGGGTTGTAAATCCGGTGCGAAATGGTCCACCCTGTACACAGAAATTCCCAAAGGCGAAAAAACCGGGCACCTCGAAGTGCGCCCTGACGCACAGGCACTGAAAATCGAGCACGACAGTTCGGGCAAGGTTACTGGCGTTCTGTACAGCGATTCCAAAGGCAATCGCTACCTGCAAAAAGCCCGCGTCATCTGCGTCGCTGGTAACTCTATCGAATCCCCGCGCTTGCTGTTGAACTCGGCATCGACCATGTTCCCGAATGGTCTGGCGAACTCTTCCGGTCAGGTCGGCAAGAACTACATGCGCCACATGACCGGTTCGGTCTATGCCATCTTTGAAAATCCGGTCCACATGTACCGCGGTACCACCATGGCAGGCATCATTCAGGATGAATCGCGTCATGACACAAGCCGTGGCTTCGTCGGCGGCTATGAAATGGAAACGCTGTCATTGGGTGTTCCTTTCATGGCAGCCTTCCTTGAACCAGGCGGCGGCCGTGTTGCTCCGGGCTGGGGCCGTGACTTCTCGAGCGCGATGGATGCGTATGACAACATGGCAGGTATGTGGCTCGTCGGTG
>JBIIEY010000272.1:0-3451 GCA_044237595.1 Burkholderiaceae bacterium
ATTGAAACCATTGCCCAGCACCACATCAGGTCTGAATCGCGACAGCGCCAACAATACATCGGGATTGTTATGGATATAACGCCCGTTCACCGTTCTGATGCGCTCCCGCAGAAAAACATGATCAAACGCGATGGGCGGCAGATCCCAAAGGCGATTGGGCTCGCGGCGGCAGCAGAAAATGACTTGAAGGCTGATCTTGGGGTTGCGGGCAATCAGATTAAAGACAGGAATACGATAGGGCGGTGGTTCATTGACGACTATGGCGAGTTTCAGCATGGGTCAGATTGGTTGTCAGGGGCAGGGTAGCGGGGTTCACTGCTTCATGGTAGATCTGTATGAGTTGTTCATAATTGCGCTCGGGCGTATAAGAAGTGAGATAGTTCTTGCGCGCCGCCATACCCATGCGCCGCATCTGGTCCGGATGGGATTCTGCGTACGCAATCGCTGATGCCAGTGCGTTTGCATCATTGGGTGGCACAAGCAAACCGTTCTGACCATGACGGATGAGTTCGCGCAAGCCACCATGGCGCGTGCCAATCACAGGTGTGCCACACGCGAAGGCTTCAATCGCAACCAGACCAAAACTTTCCATGCCCGTGCTCGGCATGACCAGATACGCTGCGTCGTTGAGCTTCTGGCGCAGCACGTCCGAGGACTGAAAGCCGCCATAACGTAAACGGGGCGAGGCTTCGACCAAGGCCTGAAGTGGTCCCTTGCCAAAGACATCGATCATACGGTCCGGTAGTTTATTGAGTGCATTGATGAGCACGGCTATACCTTTTTCCGTGGACAGCCGCCCTATGAACAGGCCACCTTGGCGATGCTGCCATTGAGGTTCTTCGGGTGATTCCACAAAATTGGGTTTGATACGCAGCTTGTCCATCGGCAGACCGCCACGTGCAAAGATCTCGCGACATAGCTGATTAAGGACAATGAAACGACTGATCTGCTGATGCCATATGCCTTTCATACGCTGCACCATCAGCATAGTTGACGTCAGTGCCGTTTGTGGCAAGGATTGTCGATAACACCGATGGACGATGGCGCGCCAAGGCAGTTTGCCTACACATTCTTCGCAATGCTTGCCCTCGCGTAGCAGCATCGCCTGCGGACACACGAGCCGAAAATTATGAAGGGTCTGCACGACAGGAATCCTGAGCTTTTTTGCGATACCGTAGAGCGAGGGTGAAATCAGCGGAAAGGTGTTATGCGCATGAATCAAGTCGGGTGAAAACTGCTGGTGAATTTTTTGCAGCTCTTGCACCGTTTGCCGCGACCAAAAGGTCGTTTTCGCTGCGTTGAATGGCGTCAGATACTGGAGTTCCGTATTGTCTCGGCTGTAGACCCATACTTGATGACCGCGCTGCCGAAGCAGATTGACTTCAGCATCGACCACGGTATCCTCGCCACCCCGATACAGGTAGCGGTTGTGCGCAACGAGAATTTTCATCCTAAGGCCGCAGGCATGATCAGTGAAAAATGATCCTACGTAATTGTGAGCGATGCCATGGTGAGCTCACGCAAATGGATGGGATATCATCGGCTGCAACCGGTCGGCAATGCAAAGAACCTCTACCAATCCTAATTTATCTTCTCGTCAGGACAAACATGAACCCATTGGATTTTTCGGGCAAGCGCGTGCTCATTACTCAGGCAAATAATTTCATGGGCCCTGTTTTAGTGGAAGTTTTCCGCGAGCTAGGCGCGGCCGTTATCGCCGACAGCGGCTCGCTGGAGGCAATCGATCGACCCGCAGCGCTCGTGACTGAAGCTGGCCAAACTGACATCCTGATCGCCAATCTGGGGGTGCCGGCACCAGCGACGCCCGCCGCCGAGGCTGGCGAAGATGAATGGCGCCATGCCTTTTCGCACATGGTTGATCCTTTGCCACGTCTGGTCCGTGCGGTTCTCCCGCAGATGCGTGCACGGGGCAGCGGGAAAATTATTTTGATTGGCAGCGCGTCGGCGCTGCGCGGGATCAAACGCGCATCAACCTACAGCGCTGCACGCGGCGCGCAATTAGCTTACATACAGGCAGTGGGTGTCGAACTCGCGGCCTCTGGCATACAGGTCAATGCGATTGCCCAGAACTTTGTCGACAACCCTACGTATTTCCCACCTGAGGTTCAGGCGAATCCTGCGTTCAAGGAAAGGCTTAGACGCGAGGTGCCTTTGGGCAGGCTTGTTAGCGCGCGTGAAGACGCGATGTTCGTGGCCTATCTGGCCAGCGTGCATGCGGACTGTTTTGTGGGGCAAATCTTTCCGGTGTGCGGTGGCTGGGTGCCCAGGTAGTTCGCGCTGCAGGCATACAAGCAGAGACACTGGGTCTTGGCCTGCGCCGGGACGATGTTTGTTGTTGTGGCGGCGATAAAATTCCTGGCGTCATCCCGGCGCAGTCCTTTATCCAGCGTCTTTGTCTGATCTCCGGTTGAGCACAACGTCAAAATCCCGGATGGATAGCAGCGCGAACCAACCCCCAATTTACCGGAGCCATCCACCCATTTAAACCGCATAATTTGTATTATGTAAAACAATATATAGCCTCAGAGCTGGTATACAACCTAAAAATACGCCCGGCACCAAAGCTCCAAATGACCGCATCCCTCTTGCTGCCTGACGCGGCCATTTGACAAGCGTGTGTCGAGCTGAGACCTATTTAATCGCCAGCGTCTTTCCGATGCTGCCGGATTTTTTGGGAAGCTTCAATGACAGTACACCGTTGTCATAGCTCGCCGCAGCAGCTTTATCGTCAATATCCTGTGGCAGACTGAATCGCCTGTATTGCTGCCCGGCGTAGCGCTCTCGCCGCACCAGTCTGCCTGCCAATTTTTCTTCTGTTTCGCTGGCCGTCTGGGCCTCAATGGTGACTAGATTGCCGTCAATAGCGACCTTGATGTCCTCCTTTTTCATGCCCGGCAAGTCAGCCTTGACCATGAAGTCCTGCTCAGTTTCTTCCACATCCAGCCGAATGCCCGTTTCAGTTTCCAGAACGCCGAGGGTCGGCAGCATGGTGAGATCGCGCATTAGCTCATCGATGCTCCGCAAGGGATCAAGTCGAAAAGGGTCAAAACGCGAGATGTCGGAAAAGGGTGAGGTGCGCACAAGATTGCGTGCCATGTTGACTCCGTTATGAAAAGTGCATAAAGCGGTTGAAGGGAGTGTGTTACACGATCACGATAGTCCCGACCGGAGCGGCCTCCTTGCGACTGCACAAAGCTAAGAGCCCCATTACTTGCGCAGACGCCCCTCGGTGATCGTTTGCTCAACCATTAATCCGGCAATCATTGAAAGTTCGGCCGCAAGCAGGTTCACAAAATCATCCGTAGTCACCATGCCGAACAAAGTACCCGCACGCGTAACCACGGGTAATCGGCGAATACGCTTGCCGCGCATGATTGCCAGCGCCTCAGCAACCTTGGCATCTTCCTGAACGGTGGTCACAGGCGCGCTC
>JBIIEY010000271.1:0-3451 GCA_044237595.1 Burkholderiaceae bacterium
CACTTCGCCGTTGCGCTGTCCTATGACCCGAACGGCGACAGCGCGCCAATACTGCTGGCCAAAGGTGCCGATGCAGTCGCAGCGCGTATCCGTGAAGAGGCAGAAAAGCACGGCATCGAAATTTTCCAGGCACCGCCACTGGCGCGTGCGCTCTACTTCACAACCGACGTAGAGCGCCCCGTACCCGAAGACCTGTACTATGCGGTCGCGCAGGTTATTGCGTATATATTCAACCTTGCCAGCGTGCGGCCGGGTGCGCCGCCGGTGCAGCGTCCGCAGCCCACGGTGCCGCCCAACATGCAGTTCGATGCCAACGGCAAGCTGGAAAATGAAGAGGCGACATCATGATCGATACTGCGCAGGACGTGAGCGACGACTCGATTGGCAGCGAAGGCATCTTCCTTCGCACCGCAGATCGCCGCCGTTTCGACTACGTGATGCAGGCTGTGCAGCGGCAAAGCCTGTCGCTCTCGCTATCGAGCAGTCATGACGGCGTTCTTGATCACTACGGTCGTATCGTCATCAACAAACTGCGCAAGATGCCCGATCTGCAGATCGAAGTCTTCCTGCCCCAAAACACCGAGGCGCTACTCGATCGATTCAACCAGATACTCGGTGGACTCTCTCTGGAGGACGCGCGCAATGGTGAAAACTCACCTGCGCCACGGCGCGTACTGATCGCCCATGATGCCAAAGCCATCAGCGCGCGCGATCTGCAGCTGCTGGCGCGACTGGTTCAGGATTTCCCCGGCGCGAATGTGTCCCTGATACTGCTGATGGATCGCACGGGCATAGCGCAACACGAAAAAAGTCTGGACAATTTCGGCCAACGCCTGCTGCGCTGGCCACTGGAACAACCCACGCGCGCCGAGGGCGAATCGCTGCTTGCAGTCGCCCGTGGCATGGGCTTCGAAGTCGAAGTCAAAAAAGTATTGGCCGCCACCGGCTTTGCCGAAGTCAAAGTCCCGCAGACGGTCGAAGAGCCGAGAAACTTCGAGCATCAGCCGTCCGACGCCAAGAATCAGAAAAATTCGTCTACCCAGAATTCCCAGCAAGCTTCAAGTGCCAGCTATTACGCGCCCGAGGATCTTGAGCCGGCATCCGTATTTGCCGAGCCTCCTCAGCGCCCAGTCATGAAAACTGTGCTGGGCTGGCTATTGGCCATTGTGCTGCTGATTTCCGTTGCAATCGGCACGATTGCGCTGCTGTTTCCGCAACGGCTCGCCCCCATGCTGGCGAACTCGCCAACCCTGAAACAAACCCTGCCCTCCTGGATGATGAGTCTGGTGGCACAAATGGCAAACAAGCCAGCCACGGTGCCGCCGGAAGCCAAGCCCGAGCCCAAGCCAGAATCAGCGCCAGCGGCCGAAACGAAGACTTCAGTTCCCGCGCCTGCCGCCGATTCATCTGCTAACAAGAGTGAAACCGGGACGGCAAAGCCGCCCCCGGCCGCAGATGTCGTGACATCGACCGACACCGCACCTGCAAAACCAGCGGATAAAGCCAAGCCCGCCGAACCACCCGCCAGCGTTGCAAACGCGGCTGAGGCCTCGACGACCAAGGCGGCCGCGGAAGATCCGCTCGCACCGCGCTCTGAGCGAGGGGTCGACCAGATGATCCGTCAGGCACCGCCTGGCAGCATTTTTGTGCAACATGTGTCGGTGAAAACGATGGCTGAGGCGCAGGAATGGCGCGCGAATTACCGCGCGCTGTCGGGCGCCAAGATCGCTGCGGTCACCTCGCCGAACAAGGGCGTGCGTTACATTTTAGTTTCAGGGCCCTTTGCGAACAGAAAGGAAGCCGAAACCTTCGTGCGCAAGGATGGCATACCGTCGGATCCCTGGCTGCGGCCAGTGAGACCTCTGCAGCGTGTGCTGCAGCCGACCAATCGTTAAAAGCGCCGCGCGTTTTTGAAAAGGTAGCGCATGTCTGAAGAAGAATCGCAGGTCTTTCGGTCTGACGAACACGTCGAAGTCGCGGCTGCGGAGGGACACGCACGCAAGAAAGTCAGGGCGGCGAAAGGACCGAGCGACCAGCGCGCCGTCAAAGATCAGGAAGGCGGACCGACGGACACACGATCGCTGCGTGACGGCAGCGGCGATGCCGAGATACGTCAAATGCACGATGCTGCGGGCAATGCAGCGGTAGCAGCAGACGCGCACAAGAGTGATGGTGATTCGGATCTCCGCGCGATGCACGATGCCAACGGCGGCGGTGCCGCCACCGGCACAGGCAGCGGCGATGGCCCGAGTGACCAGCGCGCCATGCAAGACGCACAAGGCAGGGCCATATCGGACAGCACGGGTGATAGTGATGACCCCTCCGACATGCGCGCCATGCTGGATGCCGACGGCAAGGCAGCGCCCGCCGGAGCAAACGATGGCGAGGGCCCTTCGGATGCGCGCGCCCTGCGGGATGCCGATGGCCCGCAAATAACAGCCGGTGCGAATGATGGTGATGGTCCGTCTGACATTCGCGACATGCGTGACGCCGAAGGCAAAGCGCTGGTGCGTCAGAGTGAAGATGGTGAAGGCCCATCAGACCAGCGGAAATTACAGGACCACTGGGCCGACATCCCTGATGTTGCCGGTAGCGGCGAGCACGACACGCATGCCGAAGATCAGCCGGTGGCCGCAGAGGCGGTGCAGGAACCGACAGAACCGGACATGGTGTTCATGACCGAAGAAAACGCAGCACCCTGGGTGCTGTCGATACACCTGGAAGAGCGCATACAAAATCTGGGCGTGATGAACTCCAAGGTCAGCGCACAACTGGAAGTACTTGAAGATGCAGTCAAAAGACTTGGGAAACGGATAGGACGATGAGCGACGACGCCAAAGAAGAACAGGCCGCTTCGGCAGCCGCCGGTGACGGTTTTACGCCCGCACCACCGCCGCCGGCATTGAGCGAGGAAGAAGCTGCTGCTGCGAACGCCTCCATGAGCGGAGACACTATCCTGCCCGATGGCACGGTCGCGGTGCCGCAGGATACCGCCAAGCGCGCGCTTGAAGCGGTACAAATTCTGGTCGAGAACAATCGCTCGGCATCGCAGCAGCTCGAATCTCTGATGGGTATCGTGCTCGATGCGGCCGAAGTCGCCAATCGCTCGGCTTCTGCGGTCGCTACCACCGGCACTCACGTCAACAAAGCGGCAGAAAAGCTCATTGATGGCGCAAAAAAAACCAGCATGCAGGCCAAGGTCGTTCTCGCTCTGGCCGCCGCTGTCTTGGTGGGTACCGCCGGCACCTTCAGCTTCATGACCGTGCAGCTGCATGGCAAGGTCGAGCAACTCGACGAAATGCTTCTGGCCGTGGGCAAACGTGCAGTTGATCTCAAGCGACGCATGGAAACCATGGATGACATTCATGCCGCCCTCGAAGAGCTGAACCTCAAGCAAGAAAATACGCAGTCCGTACAGCAGGCCATAGAAGACAAGATCGGTCGTCTGGTT
>JBIIEY010000273.1:0-3425 GCA_044237595.1 Burkholderiaceae bacterium
CGCGCATTAAATGGCGGGGCCGCCGAGGCAGCGTTCTGGTCCTTGGCTGCCTTCGCTTTTATCGGCGCGCTGATGACGCTCTGGGTATCACGAAGAGCGCTTGCCCGGCCGGCGTCGGACTGATGCTAGAACTGCTAGCTCTCATGCCATGGGTTGATGAGCGCAATCGGCACTTTTGACAAATCCTGCTCATTTCGGGTCACCAGTACCAGCCTGTGCTCCATAGCCGTGGCGGCAATAATGGAATCGAATGCCGCTAATGTGCGTCCATCTGATTCAGCACGGGCACACATCTCTCCCCAGCAAACAGCTGTCTCTGCAGTAAAAGGAAATATTCGACCTTCAAAACCAATTCGTAGCTTCTCCAGCCAATCCGTCAACTCGGTTTTACGGCGTGAGAGTGGTAAGCGTGCTACCCCTCGCTGTAATTCCCCGAGGGTCATTGCCGCCACATGCAACTCAGATTCTTTACGTGTATTAATCCACGCCAACACGGAGGGCTCTGGCTTTGATTTAACCAATTCCGAAAGCACACAAGTATCCAAAAGGAATTTCACAAGGCAATCTCGCGCACAAGCTCCCTTGTGCGCTCGATATCCAGAGGTTCACCTCTTGGCGCGTCATTGAGTACCGCTAACAAAGAAGGGACTCCTTGGAGCTTTCGATATTCAGTAGCCGCAATAACGACGACCGCCTCCGAGCCGCGCCGTGTGACCAATTGCGGGCCCTCGGCCAAGGTCATGTCCACCAGCTCACTAAAGCGACTTTTAGCTTCCTGTAGTTGCCATGTTTGCACGATTTTTCCCAAATAGTCAGTCTGACCAGATGATTGCGTCAAATCAGTTCCGAGTCAAGCGGTCTACGCGCCGAGAATGTCGTCTGAGGATCGCGCACAAAATTAACTGTGGGGCAAATCGACACGCTGGCGGCCCCCGATCGGATTCGTCGCGGTATGGGGCAGTACCCAATTCCGCTGGTCATTCTGGCCAGGTTAGCTATTGATCTCAACTACCAAAGGCGGGGGCTGGGCTTCAGTCTGCTTCAAGACGCTATCAGTCGCACAGTGGCCGTTGCCGAACAAGCGGGTATTCGAGCTTTGTTAACGCATCCCATCGACGCAGAGGCTGATGCGTTTTATAGACGATTCGGTTTTGAGCCAACGCCTGCGCACGAGCGGCAACTGATCCTGCTGCTCAAGGACGCGCGACGTTTTGTTGGACCCAAACTAATTGACCTTAGCGACAAATGAACCGGAAAGACATCCGAGCGTCATCTGATCCGGATTTGGCTGGTTCTTTTGCAGCTATTCAGCGGGCAGCACGCTCAGCGCAAGCAAGAGTGGCTCGCTCATTCTTACCTGCCTAGTCAAAAAATCGGCTTGAGCCCATTTCCGCTTTTTATCTGATTGTTTTAAGTATTAATTGGTCTGGTGACTTTCAGGAGCGCTTGGTCCATGGTGAGCAATTCCAGACCATGATGGATTGCGGTAGCCGCAATCAGGGCATCTGGCAGTTTCAATCTACGAGCGCGGCGCAGCGATATGGCCAAATTCTCGACTTCGAAAGAAATTGACAAGTAAGTAAATTTCGACAGCCGGTCAGCAATCAAACGCTCTTCATCGCCAGTGATATTGGGGTAGCCCAGCAACTCCATACGTGTCACAGCGCTATATGCACAGCTTGCGGCCAGCAAATCACGATCCGTCACGACTGCTAATACTTCGGGCGTTGCCTTAAGCAAGCCCAAAATAAAATTCGTATCCAGCAAATGCCTAATGCCAATCATCGCGCATCTGCCGCTGGATGGTCAAAGGATCAGCTGTAAACGAAAGCGAAGACTCCAAGCCTCCAGACAAAGAAGATAGTTGCATGTGTGATTCAGCATTTGTGACAACCCCACGCTTCGCTTGCAAAAATTCGGCAAAGTCGAGCAGCTCGACCAGCAAGGGCTCTGGTAGCGACCGCGTGGCTTCCCAGAGTTTTTCAGCCGTAGTAGGCATATTGGCTCCTCAGTAAAATTGCATATTACAAGAATCCAGGCTTACCTTTCCACCCTGCCCGCAATGCCGTATCGTTAGCGTGGCCCCAGCCGACCAAGAACACCGTCAGCTTTCTCAAGCGCCAGGCCGAGCAGTGGCACGCTGGCGGACTGGGCGCTCGGCAGCCTCCATCTCGGCAATAGAGGTTGGCGTGCGCACAAAGACATTCGATAAATCCTTCGCCATGCCCAGCGCCATGGCAATCCGCACTAACGAATCAAATGAACACTGCGCCTTGTTTTCCAGATTGTGGATCGTTCCCCGGGAAACCCCGGCAGCAGCGGCAAGCTCACTTTGCTGCAAGTTTCGGCTCAGCCGCGCCGCCTTGAGGCGGGCGGCCAGAACCGCGCGGATCTCGCCAGAGGAGGCGAATGTAAAGTCTAATAAATTAGGCATAGATCCATTTTATAGCAATTAATGCATAATAAATTACACTTTAGAAGAAGCATTCATCAATCATCCTCAGACGGATCCATCCCTGGAAACAGCACCTCCGTATACCCAAACCGGCTGAAATCCGTCACACGCATGGGGTAAAGCACGCCGATCAGATGGTCACATTCATGCTGCACCACCCGCGCATGAAAATCATCTACCTCACGCACGATAGGTGTTCCATAGGGATCTACACCGCTGTAACGCAAGCGCTGATAGCGCGACACCACACCACGCAAACCGGGCACAGACAAACAGCCTTCCCAGCCTTCTTCCATTACATCCGACAAAGGCTCCAGCACCGGATTGAGTAGGACTGTCTCGGGCACTTGGGGTGCGTCGGGATAGCGCGAGTTTTCTTTGAAACCAAAAATCACCACTTGCAGGTTCACACCAATCTGCGGCGCTGCGAGTCCGGCGCCATTAGCGGCGTGCATGGTGTCAAACATGTCAGCGATCAGCGCATGTAGCTCAGGGGTATCGAATGCTGTGACAGGCTCGGCTTGTCTGAGCAGGCGGGGGTCACCCATTTTTAGGATGTCGCGTACTGGCATTGCTTATAACTCCGTTGGTTAGCTTCAGTGTTTATTTAGCTTCGTATTTTTTATTTTCAAAGTCATTTCGTACACGATGAAAGACGCTTGATCCCGGCTTCCGCCGGGAGCGAGTGGGGAATTCGGATCGCATGCGATCCGCCCACGCAGCGGTCATCACATGCAAGTGATGACGGTGGGAATTTTACTGTCGTCTAAAGAACTACTGTCGTCACTCGCATGTGACAACCGCTGCAAGGGGGGATCCAGCGTCTTTGCTTTTCCTACGAGCGCTGCTTTAGCCATTCAGCAAAGGCAGGACCTGTCTCTGCATGTTGTAAGCCTATCTCCACCGATGCCTGCAAATACCCGATCTTGGATCCGCAATCAAAACGCCTGCCACGATAGCGATAGGCCAG
>JBIIEY010000274.1:0-3415 GCA_044237595.1 Burkholderiaceae bacterium
GATGCTGGGCAAAAAACTCGGTCTCGGATCTGTCGATGGCGTGGATATTGACGAACAAGCAATTGCGTCCGCCCATGACAACGCAGAACGCAATCACTGCGAGATCTCTTTTTTTCTACCCGAAGATTTCAAAGCCGCCCGATCGACCACTCGTTATGATCTTGTAATGGCCAATATTCTCTCCAGTCCGCTGAAACTGATGGCGCCCATGCTCTGCGGCCGCGTAGCACATGGCGGCGCATTGGTGCTTTCTGGTGTTCTGGCGCGTCAGGCAGATGAAGTCATTGCCAGCTACGCGCCGTTCATCTCTCTGTCCGTATGGGCTGAACTGGATGGCTGGGTTGCCCTGGCCGGCCATCGTCCCGACTGACGCACGCTTCATGTCGACTGCACTCGCCACCCGCTGCCCTCACTGCCATACGTATTTTCGCGTGACGCCGCAACAACTGGCGCTGCGTGACGGTATGGTTCGCTGCGGCGCCTGCCGAGAGATTTTCAATGGCGAAGTCTATGTGTTCGAGCGCACAGCGCTGATAGATACGACAGCAAGCGCTCACATTGAAGACGATACAACAGGCCGCATGACTCTGATTGATTTCGGATCTCTGCGCGCACCGGCAACACCCAGCGAATCAAGCATGCAGGAAGAGCTTGATGCGCTGTCCAAAGCCATCGCTGACTTGCAGAGCAAACCGTGGAGCGCACCTGCGCCCGGTGAGTTGCCACACGTCGATGAAGAGGAAACTGAACCGCCTGCACCCGGTTTCGTTCATGAAGGCCGGCAGCGTCAACGTACGAGTCGTGTTTGGACGGTTCTGCTCATCGTTGGTATTCCCTTGTTGCTGGGCGCTCTGACCGCCCAGTTGGGCTATCTGTACCGTAATGAAATTGCCGCGCGCTCGCCCGAAGTGGCACGATACATGCGGGCCGCCTGCCGCCGCATCGGTTGCACCATCACGCTGCCCGCACAGATTGATGCCTTGTCCATCGAGTCACGCCAACTGCAGACGCTGCCGGGTCAGGACAATCATTTTGAGCTGGTTATTCTGATCCGAAATATAGGCACAACCAGCCAAGCCTGGCCGGCGCTGGATCTTCAACTAAACGATGCAGCAGGACAAGCCGAGATCCGCAAAATTTTCATGCCGTCCGAATTTCTGAAGGCCAGCGAGATCCGCGCAGGCATACCCGCTGCCTCAGAGCGCGAAGTGCGGCTGCGCTTCGAACTCAACGGCAATCCTGCTCACGGTTTCAATATCCGAATTTTTTACCCTTGATTTTCTACTCCAGAGACCCGGGCCATCGGCTCACATAACAACATCATCGATATGACTTCACTGATTTGCGGTTCGCTTGCGTTTGACACCATCATGTCCTTTCACGGACGCTTTTCCGAAGCCCTGCTGGCTGATCAGCTCCACAAGATCAATGTCGCGTTTCTGGTGCCCGGCATACGACGCGAGTATGGTGGCTGTGCGGGCAATATCGCTTATAACCTGAAGCTGCTCGACGGCGATCCACTGATCATGGCCACCATCGGTCAGGACGGCGCGCCCTATCTTGAGCGTCTGAAAAAGCAGGATATCAGCACGCGCTGCATACGCAGCTTCGATGATGCGTATACAGCACAGGCCTTCATCACCACCGACGCAGACAATAATCAAATCACCGCATTTCATCCCGGCGCTATGGGGAATTCCCATCACAATAAAATCAGTGAAGCCGGTGACGTGAAACTGGCTATCGTTGCACCCGATGGCCGTGAGGGCATGATTGAACACGCACGTGATTGCGCGGCGGCGAAGATTCCTTTCATTTTCGATCCAGGTCAGGGACTGCCCATGTTCAGCGGACCTGAACTGATTGATTTCATCGAACTGGCAACCTATGTCGCGGTCAATGATTACGAAGCCGAATTACTCACCGAGCGCACCGGTCTTTCGCTGCCTGAAATTTCGGAGCGTGTGTCTGCGCTAGTGGTTACACGCGGCGAACAAGGCGCAGAAATTTTTACCGCGGACGGTCGCTTTGATATCCCTGTCGTGCATGTCGATCAGGTAATTGACCCTACCGGCTGCGGCGATGCCTTCCGCGCCGGCATGCTGTTTGGTCTGACCCGCGGCATGGACTGGATGACGATAGGGCGACTGGCTTCATTGATGGGCGCCATCAAGATAGCGAGCCAGGGAGGCCAAAATCATGCGCCGACACTGGGCGTCATCGAAGATCACTTCCACAAGGAATTCGGCTACCGATTCTGAACTGCGTCCGAAACCGGGCAGGCGCCTTCACCGAAGGTTGCCCGGTGGCTGACCGATCTCTGTTCTGACCATTCAGCTGCAACCTCAGAACAGTAATGCACGCACCTCATCTACTGAAAGCGCGCTGTCGATGTCGAGCAGCTTCTGCCGACTTGTTTGTCCGCGCAGTATTCGAACATCACGCTGCCTGAGACCCAGTTTTCCGGAGATGAACGCGATCAGGGCCTCATTGGCTTTGCCATCGACGGGCGGTGCGTTGAGCCGTACCTTCAGCCTGCCGCCGATTTCGCCCAGCACCTCCGAAACGCGCGCACCCGGCTGCACATGGACGGCAATGTGCAACGATCCGGCTTGCCGGTGACACCAGGCATGTGTCATTACAAACTGTAGATCAGATTATCTGCAAGAAAAACAGCAATACGCAGGATAAGAAAAGCAACCAGAGGCGAGAGGTCAATACCACCGATAGGCGGAATAAAACGTCGCAGTGGCCGCATCAGCGGCTCATTCATCGCGCGCACCATGGGGGCAAGCGGCGCATGGGGATTGACCCAACTGAAAATCACTTCAACAAACAGCAGGATGATCAGCCCGTAAAGTATCCAATGCACGACCGATACGACCGCGAGCAGAAGCCATAACTCGACTGCAAATACCGAACGGACCGCCAGTTCGAGCCCAATTGATAGCAGAGCGACCAGAACGGCACCCACCAGACTGGCCCAGTCATAACCACCCAAGCCCGGCAGCACACGACGCAGAGGCAAAACCACCCAATCCGTCAGCCGAAACATGAACTGACTTAGCGACAACGGTGGCCGGACCCGAACCACCTGCATCCAGAACCGCAGCAACAACAAAGCAGCCAGTCCAGTGGCGACGGTGTCGACGATCAGATTGAAAATACTATAGAGCAAGGCTTACCTCTCAAAGACTTACAGATGCCGCGAGAGAGAAAAAAACCGCTGCAGACATGACATCTGCAGCGGGATTTTACCCAAGAGCCGTCAGGCTTCCGAGCGGCACTCGCTCAGGGACGAATGCCGGTCGGGAATGGCCATGCCGCCGCGGGGCTCAGCACGGTCTTGATCGCCGGTGCTGGCGTTGACGCTGCGACTGGCGCCACTGAAACGACAGGGGCCGGCTTCTTGGCT
>JBIIEY010000275.1:0-3375 GCA_044237595.1 Burkholderiaceae bacterium
AGCAGAGCGCATCGACTGGCATATACCTTTCAGTCAGGTACTGGATTATTCCCGCCCGCCTTTTGTGAAATGGTTTGTCGGTGGTCAGACCAATCTCTGCCATAACGCCGTCGACCGCTGGGCATCGATTCAGGGCGAGCAGGCAGCACTGATCGCGATCACCACCGAAACATCCGACGGCTCTCCCGCCGAAAAAATCTGGAGCTTCAAGGAATTGCAGACCGAGGTCGAGCGCATGGCGGCGATCATGCAGTCGCTCGGCGTGGTCAAAGGCGACACCGTGTTGATCTACATGCCAATGATCGCCGAAGCAGTGTTCGCGATGCTGGCCTGCGCACGTATTGGTGCGGTCCACTCAGTGGTCTTCGGTGGTTTTGCTTCCAACAGTCTGGCAACGCGCATAGAAGATGCGCAGCCCAAATTGGTTGTCTCTGCCGATGCCGGCTCACGCGGTGGCAAGCCTGTGCCCTATAAGCCGCTGCTGGATCAGGCGATTGTCTTGTCTGCGCATAAACCCGCACACGTGCTGCTGGTGGATCGCAAGCGGGTTGCGATGGAGATGGTTGCTGGTCGTGATGTCGACTACGCATCACTGCGTGAAGAACACATGCATGCTCAAGTGCCTGTCACCTGGCTGGCGTCGGAGGATATTTCTTATATTTTGTACACCTCCGGCACCACCGGTCGTCCCAAGGGTGTTCAGCGCGATGTCGGTGGCTATTCTGTGGCACTTGCTGCGTCGATGGAATACATCTTTGAAGGCAAGCCGGGCGAAACATATTTCTCGACCTCGGACATCGGCTGGGTTGTCGGGCACTCCTACATTGTGTATGGACCGCTGATCGCCGGCATGGCGACCGTACTTTACGAGGGTACACCGCTGCGGCCTGATGCCAGCATATGGTGGCAAATCGTCGAAAAACACAAGGTCACGCGCATGTTCTCGGCACCGACTGCAGTACGTGTCCTGAAAAAACAACCGCCGGAGCTGATGAAGCAGCATGACGTGTCTTCGCTCAAAGCACTCTATCTTGCTGGAGAGCCGCTGGATGAATCGACCTCCGCGTGGATTGCCGGCGAGCTGGGCGTAAGTATCATTGACAACTACTGGCAGACTGAGACCGGTTGGCCTGTATTGTCGGTAGCCAGAGGCGTTGAAAACAAGCCCACACGTCTTGGCAGTCCTGGTGTGCCCATGCCTGGGTACAAGCTCAAGCTGCTCAATGAAGCCACGGGTGCCCTCTGCGGTGACAATGAAAAAGGTGTCATTGTCATTGAGGGACCCCTGCCGCCGGGCTGCATGCAAACGGTTTACCGCGATGATCAGCGTTTCATCAATACCTACTGGTCGAATTTTGCAACTGAACAGGTGTACTCCACCTTTGACTGGGGTATTCGGGACTCGGATGGCTACTACTTCATTCTTGGTCGTACTGATGATGTGATCAATGTGGCGGGACATCGCCTGGGCACGCGAGAAATTGAAGAGAGCATCTCCAGCCATCCGAACGTGTCCGAGGTTGCCGTTGTCGGCGTGGAAGACAAGCTAAAGGGTCAGGTCGCTGTGGCGTTCGTGATACCCAAGCTTGCTTCGAGCACAGCCACGCCGGATGCGCGCGCGCAATTGGAGAAAGAAGTCTGGGCCGTGGTGGACAAGCAACTCGGTGCGGTCGCCAGGCCGTCTCGTGTGCACTGCGTGAACCTGCTGCCCAAGACCCGCTCGGGCAAATTGCTGCGGCGTTCAATCCAGGCCCTCTGTGAAGGCAGGGATCCAGGGGATTTGACCACGATCGAAGATCCGACTTCGCTGGAGCAAATCCGGCAGGCCTTGCAAAGCTGAAGATACTGGTGATCTCGGCCGGCCCGCTGAGGCCGGCTGGCGCAGCTGTCTTGCTTGGCTTGTCTAATACTGCAGGATTTCTCCCAATACTCACTTCCAGCGTCCATGATGCGCATCATGGACGTGCGCGCTTCGCATCTGCAGAATATGAACCGTGCTCGTTAGTCAGGCCGGCCCAGTAGCAAATCCGACTGACCCGAGTGAATGAATGGCCGGCGTCGTCCTCTGCCGCGCCGAACGGGCCTGGGGCGCAGTGATGCAGGAATCATTTTGTTCACACTTTGTCGCATATCTGCCAACTGTTCCGATTTCATTAGCCTCGCTAGGCTCAGTCCGGCTTCACGCAAAAAATAGGATTCTCTTGCGCTGCCTTGGCTTTTTACTGAGGCTTCGAGAAATTCATTCATCAAGTCTTCGCTGCGGGGCAGAGCTTCGGTGGCGTAGTAGCTGTCGTCAAAATAAGCATTCATGGGATCACTCTTTGTGTCGGGCGGGAAGTTAATGACCAGAAACGGCAGTCTAGCGTTTATTTTTTTGATGTCTAGCGGTGTGAGCTTGAGACAAATCAATGGCTGTTGACACTCTGCGTTCACGCAAGTTTTTTGTTTTTAAAGTTGCAATACTTGTTGTACAAATTTCCGATAAACGGGTGGTTTAAATCGATTTTTTGCATGACCAATCCCATATTCATCAAGTCCCGTACAGCGATGGCGTCATTGTTTTATATCAAATTCATTCGGCTTCGCTCGCAACAAAATGGACTAGGGCAGTGGATTTGCAATTCATGCGAAGACCTCACTGCGAACTCATCGACCCGAGACCAAGGAAGCCGCATGGAGAACCTGAACCAGGAGCAAAAAAAGTATTTGCATCAGTTGCTCAATGACCGTGAGCAAGATCTGCGTGATGACATCAAGCGCGAGGTGAGTCTGCAGGATGACTATGTGCAGCTGGCCAGCGAAGTCCCGGATCCCGGTGATTTGTCTTTCGCTAATTTATCAATCGATATTGGCAATGCAGCCGTCGGACGTGACTTGCATGAATTGCGTGCGATTGAACTTGCGCGCAAAAAACTCGAGAGCGGTAGGTATGGCGAATGTATCAACTGCGGCTATGAAATTCCCTTCGAGCGTCTGCAGGCGATTCCTTTCGCAGAGCGTTGCGCACCTTGTCAGGAAAATTTCGAGCGCACCCATCAGGACGGCATGAAGGGCTCCACTATGTAGTACTTCACCCTCAAGTGCGCTGCACTGCAGTGCCTCGGGTAGCAATATGTCTTTCGTGTCGTCATGGGCCGGCTGCTACCCCCACGGCGACCCAGGCAGCCGTCGCCAGCAACCGCCGCCCTTTGTACGGCCCAGATCACTGTCGCTGAGCCAGGCGCTGGCGGACTAATTCGGGTTCGCCTACCTGAATTCTCTCAGTCTCTTACAATCCCTCTTTGCTTGCGCTCTTTGCAGGCGGGTATTCGGAGAGCCTGTATGCGTGTTGCTTCTGAAGCGTTGATGACTTTGCAGCATGCGTTGCGCATGACG
>JBIIEY010000276.1:0-3370 GCA_044237595.1 Burkholderiaceae bacterium
CTTGCCCGCCTGAACCCGGTCTTCGTTAATTACAAGTAAAGGCCCGAACCCCGTATGGCGGGGATCGTAGTAATGTCCAAATGAAAAAGTGTGCTGGGAGTGGAGCCAACCAAAATTGGCAAGACCACGGTCTTCACTTTTGCGTAATTCAATCATCGCTCATCCATTGCGAAACGCCGTGTGCAAAGACGGGATTTTAGCGTCTTTTGCCACAGGGCCCGGCGGGCAGGGTGCCGTTGGTGGTGCCGGTTGTCCGATGAGTTAAGCCTTGTGTGCCTATGTTCCGGAACTTGTGCTGGCTTGAAAGCCAGATATTTGCTGGACTTTGGTCTTTTGGCCTGGCCTCGGAGGTCACCAGGTCAACCTGCAGCAGTGGCTCGACCACTTCAGCCGTTGTAGACAGCCACGTCCTGGCGTGCCTCCAGCGGGAAGTAGGCAAGCCCGGGATTGGGTCCGCGTGCATGCCGCAAGACATAGCCTTCGCCGTAGGCGCTGGTTAAGGTGAACTGACAGCGGGTGACCGCCTCGATCTTGAAACGCAACTGAAACATGGTGACCCGGATATTGCTGCCCTCAGTCGACCTGCCAGACAGCTTGAACAGCAGCAGTATCTCCTCGAGCGGAATGACACTGCCAAAGTGATGAAGAAAAAGCTCGGCGACGGCCACTTCGGAGGGGGTTAATTGTATGGACTCGGTACTGAAGCAAAGCATGCGTGACTCGGCAGCCAGAGTCAGCTTGCCGCCGGTGACTTCGGCATGAAAACGGTGAAAGCGGTTCAGGCTGCTGAATATTCGCCTAACGGTGTCATGCATGGATGGTCTGGTCACCCAGTCGGATACTACCGGTGGCATTTCAAGTAATTCCGTCGTTGGCAAATCCTCAGGTAAAAACATGATCAGAGGCGCGGGAGCGTTCAGGTGATTTTGTGATGCAGTCATCCCGAGGAACTCGCGATTGCTGATGACCCATAGATGATCGATGATGCGGCTGTCGTTGGCTTCCAGTAAGACGACGGGCATTCCCTGTGAGGTGTGTCGCAGATGGTCTGCAATGAGAGGATGATCTATTTTTTCCAATTGCCAGTTAATGGGCTTGCCGTGCAAATGGGTTCGAGGAAAGGCCGAATTTAGCGCAGCCAGTTCTTTGGTGATGCGTTCAAACAGGGTTTGACCCATGACTCTCAAAAACACTCGTACCATGATTCCTCCCGGACGGATGGCGAAATGAACTCGAGACCGAAGGACCTTTTAGCTCCGAAGGCACGAGAACTGATGAGGACGCAGCCCCCTAGCCGCTGGCTGCGATAGCGTCCTGAATTTCCTTGATGTCTTGCCATAGATTGACTTGGAGAAGACGTGCCCTTTCATGCGATGCATACAGCCTGATATCGAGCGGTGAAGACCAGATATCTTCGTGACTGACAATGATTAGTTGGCCAGATGACAAATCATCCAGCACACAACGTTCCGGCAGCCACGCAATACCAACACCGTTGAGCGCAAGTGAATGCAGCACGCGTGTGTGCGGACTTTGTGCAACCACATTGAAATAGGGTGTGGACGTGCGAAAGCGTATGAGCCCGTTGCATAGCCGCCCAAAAAATGTTTCTGGCGGGTAGGCCAGCAGGGGCAGGCTACGAATGTCAGGATCGGACAAAGAGTATGCGGGTTGTCCAAGTTCATTTGCCTTGCAAACCGGGATTAACCGGTCAGACCCCAGAGATACCGAGGTACAGGTTTTTTCATCGCCTGACATTGGCGCAATAGCGCTGTGATACACCATGAGCAGATCACAGCGACCATTTGACAGGGCGACCATGCCCTCGTAGGTTTCGCCGGCAGAAATCTCGAACTTGAGGCCGCTGATGCGCGCGTTGATATCGCGTATCCAATCAGGAAGAAAATGTTGGGACAAAGAATGCGCGACGAATAGCTTGACGCCGGAAAATACTTTGCTGCGATGCCCGAGTGCGATTCGAGTTTCTTGAAGTTGACGGACCATTTCCCGCGCAGCATCCCGAAACAAATGACCCGCCATGGTCAGGCGGGGTGGGACGGTGTCTCGATCAATGAGGGGTATTCCTATCCACTCTTCCAGAGACCTGATGCGACGACTGAAAGCGGATTGGGTCACATTGCGAGTTTGTGCAGCGCGCGTGAAACTGGATAAATCTGAGAGCACGAGAAAATCTTCTAGCCACTCAATATCCATGCTGTCTCCCTTTGACCTTGTCCGTGCGGGTCGCCCTGGGGGCGCGCTGATTCATATGCTTCACTTTCAATTAAATATTTTCATCAGGGAAGCACTGAGGCCACCATACTGCCACCTTCCGAAATTGGAAAATGGCGCCAAGCCATTGCTTACCTGATCCCTGACCAGCCCTAAGTCGGCGACCTTTCACAAAGCAGTGGATTCAGCATTTCCTTGAATTTTCAAAAAACGAATGTAATGAAAAAAGTTCCCATCAGATAGAGCATTTGTTGTTATAAAAATCCTGATCTCTGCCAAAAATTGAGATAAGTATTAAAAATGTATGATTGATGCAACGCATTCAGTGAGTAAAAAATCCTCAGCTGTTTATGGCGGAATAATTTCTACACCTGCGTATTTCAAGATTGGGAGAGGATGAGCATAAAAATCTGTGGTCTCAAACGAGCATGATGCAATGTCAATACAAATTAACCGACGAAAAAAAACCGCCAGCAGATCGCTGGCGGTTTCATTTTGTTGCTTGGAGTTAATTAGTGCGCGTGCACATCATTATCCTTGGTCTCGGCAACAAACAATATGCCGATCACCGCAGTGACCATCGCGATGATGATGGGGTACCACAAACCGTAATAGATGTCGCCCTTGTAAGCAACCAGAGCGAACGCCGTAGTGGGCAGCAAACCACCGAACCAGCCATTACCGATGTGGTAGGGCAGGGACATCGAGGTGTAGCGTATACGCGTTGGGAACATCTCCACCAGCATGGCTGCGATTGGACCATAGACCATCGTCACATAGAGCACAAGGAGCACTAGTAGCAGCAGTACCATTGGCTTGTTAATCTGTGTCGGATCTGCCTTGGGAGGATAACCAGCCTCCTTGATCATCTCTTTCAGCGCATCGGTGAATTCTTTGTCCTTGGCCGTTGCATCTTCCTTGGACAAGCCCGCAGCGTTGTAGGATTCCAGAACCTTGTCGCCGACTTTGATCGTGGCGGTCGTGCCTGGTTGTGCCACTTCGTTTTTATAGTTCACCGAAGCTGCAGCCAACTTGGCCTTGGCGATATCGCAGGATGACGTGAATTTCTTCGTGCCGGTCGGATTGAACTGGAACTGGCATTCCTTGGGATCAGCAGTCACGACCACCGGTGCGCTGA
>JBIIEY010000277.1:0-3369 GCA_044237595.1 Burkholderiaceae bacterium
AAAGAACGCCTGCTAGCGGCACGCGATCTGTATGAGTTCGACAATGTCGTAACAGCACCGCTGCATGGCTACCGCGATACCAATGATTATTGGGACAGAGCCAGCGCCAAGCATATTCTCAGTGAGATCACCGTGCCAACGCTGGTGATGAATGCCCGTAATGACCCCTTCCTGCCGGCGCGACATCTGCCGCGCAAGGCCTCTTCGTCTGTCATTCTGGAATATCCGGCCCAGGGTGGTCATGTGGGATTTGCAAATGGCTACCCGCCGGGTTCGCTGGAATGGCTACCCAAGCGGCTAGTGCGTTTTCTGTCGGATCAGGTCTTGCTACAGCCCAGCGAGCCAGGCGCCCTGTTGTATGCAAGCTGATCGGTAATGGATGAGATCGTCAAACAAGCATTAGCAAAATGGCCGTCCGTGCCGCACTGTTACGGATGGCTGGCACTGGATGCACGCGGCGCATTCCGCATGCGCGATGAAGCCACTCAACAAGCCAACCTGCCCGGCGACATCATTCGCCATAGCGCGTTACTGAGCTTCATTTATCGCAACTACACCCACGACGAACGCGGTGCGTGGTTTTTTCAGAACGGTCCACAACGCGTCTATGTGGACCTTGAAGCAACGCCCTTCATCGCGCGAACGGATCCCGTATATCAGTTTGTGCTTCACGATGGCGAGGTGATGTCGGATATTGATGAGGTCTGCCTGACGGAGCAAGGCCAGCTGGTGCTCAGCAATGGCCGACAAATAGCAACGCTGGATGATCGCGATCTGGCGCAATGCCTGCCGCTCTTGAAGATACAAGGAAAGGTCATCGATGACGAACAGCTGATTCACTGGCTGGCATCGCCTGATGATGATCTCAGTCTAATGACGTTTCAGGGGGATGTACCTGTGCGCTGGGTACGGAGCGATCTACTGGCGTCGAGTTTTGGATTTGTCAGGAAACCTGTTGTGCCTGATGACAGCAGGTGAAAGATTTGGCTATTGGTGTGTGACGAAAGACTCTGGATCCCGGCCTGCGCCGGGAGCGAGTGGGGAATTCGGGTCGCATGCGATCCGCCCGCGCAGCAGTCATCACATGCAGGTGACGACGATTTTTAGGTCAACTAGCTTCCCAAACTTCATTCGAGCGCGAGACTTCTAAATCGTCATCCCGGCGCAGGCCGGGATCCAGCGTCTTTTTCACAAACCACTACGCGACCTACAAGCAGGAATCCAGCCCCACAATCATCGCCTCTTTGTCTGCGCCATCATCTCCTGCCAAGCCGCCTGCAATTCACGCTCACGCGCATCGATCATCGCCTGATCATAAAACGACGCATCGGGTGACGTGCGCGCAATCCTGAGTTGCTCCAGCGCGGAGGGCAAGGCGCCCGACAGAAAGTAAAACTCTGCCAGCGCCAGATGCTGCAAGGCCTGCTTGCCCTGATCCGCATACACGCGCGCCAGTGCACGCTGCACACCAGCATCCTGACGATAGAGCTGCGCTTGGTCGCGCAGAAACGCTGCAGCGGCTTCTTTCTTGCCCGCCGCCAGCAGACTTTCCGCATACTGCATGGTCAGCGCGCGCGACAGAGGAAAACGATTGCGCCCCTCAGTCGCCAGTGCCAATGCCTGTTCGGCCTGACCACTGACCAGTCGATACTCAATATCCATACTCAGCAAAGCAGGCGAGGACGGCACTGATGTTTCGCGAGCGACATCAGCATGCAGCGCTTCGAGTAGCGTGCTGGCCCGTGCCGCGTCTTTCTGCCGCAAAGCAATCATGGCCAAGCCGTAACGCGCACCCATCACCTGCGCCCGCACACCCTGCTGCAGCTGCTCGGTAAAAAATACCGTCGCATCACGCCATCCTTGCATAGTGTCATCCTGCAAAACACGTGCACGCGCCTTCACCAGAGAAAACTCGAGACTATCAACCCGCTGCCGATAAGGCACATTGCGAATACGCGCCTCAATGTCGGCGATACGCTCGGTGGTCAGCGGGTGTGTGCGCAAATAGGAAGGCGCAGAGCTGCTGCGACTGCGACCGGCCGCCTCCAGTCGCCCGAAAAAAGCCACCATGCCATTAACTTCGAAACCCGAGCTGCGCAGGAGATTGAGACCAATACGATCAGCCTCGCGTTCGGCATCTCTGCCAAAGCTCAACTGTCGTTGTGCCGCCAATCCCGTACCACCCATCATCGCCGCAGCAGACAAGTCGGGACTGGTGCGCGCCGCCAGCACGGCCAGCAGCAAACCCGCGAGTGGCAGCAAGGCATCCTGCCGCTGATTGCCAATCATGCGCGCAATGTGTCGCTGCGACACGTGACCAATCTCGTGCGCCAGCACTGAGGCCAGCTCTGATTCGGATTGCGAGGCCAGAATCAACCCGGTATGCACACCAATAAAACCGCCGGGGAGTGCAAACGCATTCAATGAAGGATCGCGCACCGCAAAAAACATGAAGTCATAACCGGCATCCCCGCGCGCTTCCGAGCTCGAGGAAAGCAAGACACCGCCCGCCTGATTCAAATAGTCCAACACGACGGGATCACCCACGTAATCGCGGTCGCGGCGGATATTGTTCATCACCTGCTCGCCTAGCCGGCGCTCCATCAGGGGCGACAGCTCTTCGCCGTCTGTTCCACCCAGATTAGGCAATGCCTGCGCCTGCAAAACCGATGGAGTCAGCAGCGCTGGCGCGGAAAATGCAAGCACAGCGGCCGCCACAAGGCGCACCACAGGCCTGAATCTACGAGGACGAGAACACGGTTTCATGGTGCTATGATACCTGCAACCAATTTTCGTTCGCATCGCCTTTCTTTAGATACATTTTCAGCATGAGCTCATCCAAAAATCCCTCCAATCCCGCCAACGATAACGGCGGCCTGACCCATTTCGACGCCACCGGACAGGCCCATATGGTCGATGTCGGGGCAAAAAATGAAACGCACCGCGTCGCCATTGCCAGCGGCGTCATCCGCATGCTGCCGCAAACCCTGGCAATCATCACCGCCGGTACTGCAAAAAAAGGCGATGTACTCGGTATCGCCCGCATCGCCGCCATCATGGCAGCCAAGCGAACCAGCGATTTGATTCCTTTATGTCACCCGCTTGCACTGACCCGCGTGGCAGTCGAATTCACGATCGAAGAAGCGGATGCCAGCATCATGTGTAACGCACAAGTCGAAACTTACGGCAAAACCGGCGTGGAAATGGAAGCACTCACCGCCGTTCAAGTAGGCCTGCTTACCATTTACGACATGTGCAAAGCCGTTGATCGCGGCATGGTGATGTCGGATATTCGCGTGATGGAGAAACAGGGTGGGAAGTCGGGGCATTGGAAGGTGCAGTCGTGAGGGCACATCAAAAAACTAGCGC
>JBIIEY010000278.1:0-3368 GCA_044237595.1 Burkholderiaceae bacterium
CGCCGCCTATGTGATGTACGTCCGGACGGGCAATACCTTGTTCATCTCGGGTCATATTGCCAAAAAAGACGGCAAGCCTTGGGTCGGTCAGCTCGGGCGCGACATGAGTACTGAGCAGGGCAAAGAGGCCGCTCATGCCGTGGCCGTGGATCTGATGGCAACGCTTAATGCGGCATGCGACGGTGATTTGTCGCGGGTGACGCGCATCGTCAAGCTGGTCAGTCTGGTGAATTCAACCGCGGATTTCACTGAACATCATCTGGTGACTAATGGCGCATCGGAATTGCTCGGTGAAGTGTTTGGTGACGCAGGTAAGCATGCCCGTTCGGCGTTTGGCGTCGCGCAGCTGCCCTTGGGCGCCTGTGTAGAGATTGAAATGGTGGCCGAGATCGTTTGAGTGCTGAGTCCGGTTGCAATCGTCAGCGCTGAATGGGACCTCACGCCACAAAGCGCTGCCTGAATTCGGCGCGTACGGCATGCACGGTCGCCTGTTCTTGTTGCAAGCTCGCGGTCACATGCTGATCCGAGGCGGATAGGTTTCGCTGGTAAATACGACTGCAGAGGGTATAGGCTGTTTCGCCCGGCCAGGCCTCACCAAGCAAGGCTTGCGGCAGCTGCGGATCATGCAGCTGCACGCGCCGGTACGCATGAATTAAGAGCGTGCGCATGACAAAGGCCTGTTCGGGATCGATCTCTGCGGCCTGATCTTGCAAGGCCAGCAATGCGTCGAATCGCCGGATGAAATGCCCGTAGGATTTGCTGATTTCCTTCAGTGGCCAGAGTTGATGGGCTAGCGTGGTGAGCGGCAGGGTGCCCACCACAGTTTGGTCGGCCGCCGACAGCAAGAGCACTTTGTTGCGAGCGCCGGTGCGGATCAACATTTCCGTCAGTGCTTCGGCTTTGTCGCCGGGGTAAGCGAACACGCCGCTGCCAAGTAGCGCGAAGCCTTCCCATAGCAATTCTTTTTTCAGCGCGTTTTTTTCCGTGGTACTGAGCTGATCCGACATCATCATCAGCAAGCTCCACTGACCATCCCAATCCCGTGACGGCGGGGCGTAGACCCGCTGATGGGCGCGCAGAAATCGTTTTTCGCCTTGCGCGCTGAGCCGGTATTGGCTGCGGCGACCGCTACGACTTGCTTCCAGCCAGCCTTCCTCGACTAAGCGAAACACGCTGGTGCGCACCGCGCGCTCGCTGATGCCGAATGGCGCCAGCAGCGAGATCAGGCTGCCAAGCCACACCGCACCGCCGCGTGGGGCGAGCGCGTCGCCAAACACGGTCATCACCAGGGATTTGGCACGAGGCGGATCCTGTCGCAGCTGGCGGGTAATCCAGGGTCGGCTGAGCGTGGCGGTCATGGAGGGTGATTTCAAATCATTAAATGATACGGATTTTTGAGATTATGCAGAATTCGCGTATCATAATCTACATAACAACCCCCGAGACGAGGAGACCGCCTCATGTATGCACAAATGGTCGATACCGGTGCCGCCCGACTGCGCGCGGCCGGCGAGCTGAGCGAGCAAGAACTTGCCTTTCAGGCGCGGATTGATGCCGGCGTCAAGATTGAGCCCAAGGACTGGATGACCGAGGGTTATCGCAAGACCTTGATTCGTCAGATCTCTCAGCATGCGCATTCCGAAATTGTGGGTCAGCTACCCGAGGGGAATTGGGTAACGCGTGCACCTACGCTCAAACGCAAAACTATTTTGCTGGCAAAAATTCAGGATGAGGCCGGTCATGGCCTGTATCTCTACAGCGCGGCTGAAACGCTCGGTATATCGCGCGATCAGATGACGACTGATCTTTTGTCAGGCAAGGCTAAGTACTCCAGTATTTTCAATTACCCCACGCTCACCTGGGCTGATGTCGGCATGATCGGCTGGCTGGTGGATGGTGCGGCGATCATCAATCAGATACCTTTGTGCCGCTGCTCGTATGGTCCGTATGCACGCGCGATGATTCGCGTTTGCAAAGAAGAAGCCTTTCATGCCCGTCAGGGCTATGACTTGTTGATGTCTCTGTGCAAAGGCACGGCAGAACAAAAGCAAATGGCGCAGGATGCACTGAATCGCTGGTGGTGGCCGGCCCTGATGATGTTTGGCCCGCCTGATCAGGAGTCAGTCAATAGCGCCCAGTCAGCCCAGTGGAAGATCAAGCTGTTTTCCAATGACGAGCTGCGTCAACGCATGGTAGATCAGTGCGTGCCGCAGGCAGAGTATCTTGGGCTGACTATTCCCGATCTTGATCTGGAATGGAATGCTGAGCGCGGTCATTATGATTTTGGTGCCATTGACTGGTCGGAGTTTTATGCGGTTTTGAAAGGTAACGGCCCTTGCAATCGCGAGCGGCTGGCAGCGCGCAACAAGGCCTGGGATGATGGTGCGTGGTTCCGCGAAGGTCTGCAGTCCCATGCGGACAAGCACGCGCAGCGCCGTCCACCCAAAGCAGCCTGAGGAGTCATCGGTGAGTAAAGAATGGCCTTTGTGGGAAATTTTCATACGCAGTCAGCACGGTCTGTCGCACAAGCATGTCGGTAGCTTGCATGCGCCGGATGCAGAAATGGCGATCAACAATGCGCGCGATGTATACACCCGACGCAATGAGGGTGTTTCTATCTGGGTGGTGCCATCGGAAGATATCGTCGCTAGCACACCCAGCGAGCGTGGCGAACTGTTCGAGCCATCCAATAGCAAGGTGTATCGACATCCGACTTTCTTCGTCATCCCCGACGAAGTCGGCAAGCTCTGAGCGATCATTGCATGGATAGCGAAAAATTCAATTGGCTACTGCGCAATGGCGACAATGCACTCGTCCTGTCGCAGCGACTCTCGGAATGGTGCGGAAAGGGCCCGGCGCTTGAAGAGGATATGGCGCTGACGAACACCGCGCTTGATCTTTTGGGTCAGGCGACTTTGTGGTTATCGTACGCAGGTGAAGTCGAAGGTGCAGGACGCGATGAAGATCAATTAGCCTTTCTGCGTGATGCGCCGCAATTTCGCAATGTGCTGCTCGTTGAGCAACCCAATCATGATTATGCCGACACACTGATGCGGCAGTTTTATTTCGATGTCTGGCATTACGAATGGCTGCAAGCACTGAGAGCATCTAGTGATGAGCGTGTGGCATCGATTGCAGAAAAGTCTCTCAGTGAGGTGAGGTACCACCTGCGCCGTAGTACTGATCTGCTGGTGCGGCTGGGTGATGGTTCGGCTGAAAGCCATCGCCGCATGCAGTCAGCGGCCGATCAGTGGTGGCCCTATACCGGTGAACTTTTTTCAAATGATGCCATTGATCAAGCGATGGCTGAGCGTGGTGTTGCGCCAATGCCAGAAACGCTGCATGCAAAATGGATGTCGCATCTCACG
>JBIIEY010000279.1:0-3365 GCA_044237595.1 Burkholderiaceae bacterium
CGCGCCGCCTCAAAAATAATCGCGCCTTTGGAGCGACGGGGCATGCCCAGCATGCCGGCGCTATCAATCTGGCTATCAGCAATGATCACGTCCCGGGCATCATCACTAGCGCGTATGCCGTTCTGTACCGTGCCGTTGATACGAACTCCACGCAATCGTGCACCGCTGCCTCCGATGAGAATAGCTTCCTCGCCACTGTTGATGATGTCGACGTCTGAAATCGCCATGTTGCGGCTGTCACTGCCGTCAATACCCAAAGTAGCCGCAAAAATTTTCAGGCGATGGATGTTCACATCCTGCGACCCACTGGCGTTTATCGCGCGCGCACGCTGAGTCACCCAGGCTCGGCCCTCGGGTGATTTGCCATCGGGCGGCCAGACATGCAGCCAGCCATCGGCGTGTATCCATTCACCGGGAGAATCCAGCATCCATGGCTTGCCCTCGACATAAAATTCAGTCTCTGGCAGCAAGCCAAATCCTTCATCATCGCCGGGTGCAAGTTGCAAGATCTGTTCTTCATACCGCGTAATCATCCGCGTCTGTATCAACCAGTCCGCCGCACGCCAGACCAGCGTCGCACCAGCCATGGCTGAATCGGGAAGTCTCGTTTTCAACTGCAGCGCGGAGATCTTTTGACCTCGAAGCCACTGACCCGGATTATTAGGATAATGCGCGAGCGGCAGGAATTGGCCTGCGATCTCAAATTGTGCTGGTGCGGTATCCAGTCTAGCTGACCAAAGTCGCGGATCGCGGGGATTGTTCTTCCAACCTAAAACGAATCGTGCTGGCGTAATCGCCGCATGGCCACAGTCACCGCGCGTGGTGACAGCAACGCCACGAAGATTTGACAGGTCAAGTTCGCCGACATAAGTACGGCCACATTCAAGGAGAACTGTCTCGCCATCTCTGATGGCGGTAGGCATGGGCAATAGCGTTGCCATTGCATGTGAATTCAGAATTAGCATCAGTCCCAACATGAGTCGCATCATTGCCCGATATCCTCCAGTCCGGCTCTATCCTGAATATCTCTGATGGGAACGTGTTGGTGAAGATCAAAAAAAAGACCAGCACGAAGCTGGTCCATAAGGAAATACCCAAAAAATCTAACGCATTAGCTCAATTTCCAGGAACGAACGTAATTGATTTCATATGAATTACCGATGCCCGTTGGCGTTGTATTGTCAGGCGTTCCGCTCGCACTGCCGTACCAGAGATCCAGCATGATGTACATCGGATCAGGCATGGTCACATTCAGGGTATACACTTCGCGACCATCAAAGTAGAAGGTCTGCTTGTTCGGCTCCCATTTCAGTGCGTATTTATGAAAAGCTGCTGACAAATCCGAGGTCAGTATCGTCTTAGTTCCCGCCAGACGGCTGGCATCCAGCCAAACGGTCGGTGCATATGCTGTGGGATGCAGATTCGCATCAGACCAACCGCTATTGGGCCCACCACCCGCGTACGCCTCCATCACATCAATCTCAGGGCGTCGATTACCAATGTGGTTAAACAACCAGAAAGCCGGCCAGGTGCCTCTACCCACCGGCAGCTTGGCCTCGATTTCAAAGAAACCATAGGTCTGGTAGTACTTGCCATCTGTGTCGATGGTTCGGTTGAAAAACTTTCCGCTCGCATCACGTTGCGGCCAAATCTTTAGACTGCCGTTGGATACTGCGTAGTTTTTGGTGGGATTACTGGCCTCATACCAGATGGTATCGTTCCATACGGCAGTGTTGAATGAATTGAACTCGTCCTGAAACGCGAGTTTGTAGGTGCCAGCTGCCTGACCAAAGGGCATAGGCGTAGTGCTTGCTGGTGCTGTAGTGGATGGTGTGGTGGTGGGTGTGGTGGTGGTGGTGGTGGTGGGTGTGGTGGTGGGTGTGGTGGTGGTGGGCGTCGTTGTCGTTGGTGTGGTAGTCGTCGTGGTACTTGTACTTGTACTTGTACCTGTCGTTCCGCTCGATGAAGATGCAACCGTTGTTGTGACTGTGCCATCCGGGCTAGTGCTGACAACGTTTGCGGAGGTCAGATTGCCTGCCGAGTCGACTGCATATTGCGCAGTGCCCGTACCGCCGCCACAGGCTGCGACTATGAAGGACACACTGGTTGCCGCCATCAGTGAGCGAACGCGAATATTTTTTCTTGTACATGTAAATTGATTTTTCAAAATTTTCTCCATCGATTGATTCTGATCTGCCGGACAAAACAGATCGCTTACAAAGCTCTCTTCAGAGCATTGCCGATAGAGAAGAGTTCCGAAGGGTAATAAAAAAAATTTTCTTTGTTGAAAACGGTATCAATCAGACAGCTGGCAAACCATTCACATTGATAGAAGCAGTCACAGGATTTTCAACAGAAACCGAAGTATTTTGTACAAGATCGATTTCTTCCACGAGCGTGCTGGATATATTTTTTAGTTGACCGATCACATGTTCGGCTAGCCGCAAAGCCAATGCTGTGATGGTAATCGTCGGAAAATTAGCGCCGGCCGTCGGAAATACCGAGCTACCTGCAATATACAAGTTCGCAAGGCCGTGTACTTTGCAGTCAGCATCAACGACGCCCTGTTTTTCGTCGCTGTGCATACGCGTCGTTCCCATGTGATGCCAGGTACCTTCGGGCTCCATTGTCGCCGGCCAGCCGTGCAACTCCATCGATGGATCAAGGTTGACATGAGCAATGCCCGTTTGACGAAGCTCGCTTGCGATCAGTGCAAGGCTGCGATCGGCGGTACGTCTTACCTGCGTATCGAGACGCCAGTCCACTTCAACGCGCGGCATACCCAATGCATCCTTTTGTGTCGATGACAGGCTGACACGGCTGTCGGGACTGGGTGCGGGTTCGATGATTACCTGAAAACTGACTTTTTTAATCATCGCCCGCGGATGAAACAGTCGCGTAAAACCATAGGCAAAGGTATTGAGTGGCTCTTTCACCATCGTCATTACATCATCGCGTAAGCGCCAGCCAGGCTGATCTTTAGAAAGTAAAGCCTGCTTGCAGCGGAATAATGCCTGTGCACCCTGGCTACCCTCACCGGGAAACTCTGAACAAAAACAGATACGCGCATTCAGCAAGCGTTCTTTTTCCAACGTCTCGGGTGTCAATGCAAGCTGTGCTGCAATATGAACGCCTTGCGCGGCAACAGCGGAATTCATGTAGTGATACTTGATATCGTATAGCTTGTTACGAGACCATTCGCGCGAAAAATGAATATCGCCACTCAAAAGACGCGGATGTTCCATGAAGAATCGACCCACCAGATCATGCTGATTGCCCAGTCCTGCGGGAACGATTCTGTTCGAAGCCAGCAGCAGCCGCGCATTCTCGATACCGCCCGTGGCCAATATGAAAATACGCGCAGC
>JBIIEY010000280.1:0-3341 GCA_044237595.1 Burkholderiaceae bacterium
GTCGATCAATCCAGAGGTGGTCGTGTTGCTGTTGCTGGTGTTCGTGAACGCCTGCGACGTAATTGAGAGCGTTTGCTGACTCGCTATCGTCCCGGTGTTGGTGAGCGTCCCGTTAGTCTCTATCGTGGCACCGCGCTGCGCAATGATCTCGCCCGCGTTATCGATGCCGCCTTCGGTCTTGATGCTCAGCTCAGGTGCCGTGATCTTGCCCTTGTCCTGCACACTCAGGATGCCATTGCTATCCAGCGTTAACTGCTGCGCAGCCTGCAGGATGCCGTTGTTTCTGACACCCAGACCGTGTTCGCTGCCCATTAAAAAAATTTTGCCGGCATACATGCCGCCCAGGTACGCGACATCCAGCGCAAACACGGGCGCGGTGTTGTCCTTCGTTTGACTGCCTGAGGTGCTGATGGAGAATTTGTGGGGAACCGGAGAAATGATGATCGGCGCAATCTGTGTCGGTTGGCCATTGCTATCGACCGTGACCTCATTGGTACCTGTGACGATGTTTAATCGATTTGCCCAGAGAGCGGCGTTGATTTCTGCGCTGCGGGTGAGGATGGTGACGGCATCCACCTCTCTGCCATCCAGACCCAGCCCTTCGATCTGCACCTGACCGCCATTGACGCGATAGCTATCCAGATTGCCCTGACTCAGTACCGGCGTGCCGGTGGCCAATGTGGCTTGGGGCGTGTTGATGAAACCGCAGCCGTCACAGGTGATACCCGCCGGGTTGGCGGTGATGACTTGGGCTGGCTTGCCGGCGACTTCGATCCAGCCATTGAGGTGACTGGGGTGGGCGCTGTTGACTTCATTCAAGATGATGCGGGCACTGCCCGTGGCTAGCCAGGGATTGCCCTGAACCCAACCACCGAGCTGGGTTTGTGTGTCGGTGCGGCTGTTGTTTAAGATGGCACCGTCTCTGTCGACATCGAATTGGCTGTAGCTGTTGCGCGAAACACCGGCAGCACTGGGGGTTTGAATGTTGACTAAGGGGACACCGTTACCGGCTTGCAGGATGGTCGGGCGTTGATCGGAAGGTGCGGCGGCGTCGGCGCGAATTTGGGCGGTGGCATTTACGCTTGCAAGCGTAAACAGAATAATGAAGAACCACCGAGAACCCAAGCTCATCGCTAATCACTCCTGTTTCAATACAAACCGCGTAGGCTGTATATTGATCTTCGCGAAACTGTACGTAGTAAAGCGCGCGGATTTTTGCAGTAATGATGGTCACTGTCGATATGAAAATTATCGAATTCGTGTTTTATGAAACACTCCCTGAATGCATTACCGAGAAACTCATGCAAGACCTACGTCAGTCATGCAAATACAGAGAAAGATTTTTTGAAGAAAGGATGTGTAGCGATGATTTACAACGAGGATGTACAGCAACTTCAATAAACAAAGATTCGGAAATCGAATCAAAAGATCTAGCGATTCACAAAATAAGCAGGCCTTTGATAAAAATTACCAAAGGCCTGACTCAAAAAATAAATTACTTTTTAGAGAAAAATTCCATCATGGCGACTGCACCAATCTTGCGCTCGTCGTTTACTTTTTTCATTGCGGGACGCTCAAGAAGAAACTGCACATAATCCCGTACCGGATAAGCGGCAAGTGTGTCTTCGCCATAGATGGCCTTGGTAGCCTGGCTCACCATGGGAAGATGAAACGCTGCGGCGCAATCTGCCATCGTGAATTCAGAACCGGCGATATAGCGATCAAAGCGTGCAAAACGACCAAAGGCTGCCGCATGACGCTTTAGCACTTTTTGGACACGGGTCTTGGTCTCATCAGACACCTTTCCACCGAAAAAAGCCTCACTGAATAATTCACGCGCGACCAATTCCAAATGCAGCTCGATAAACTGCGTCAGCTCACGCACACGCGCCGCCGCCAGCGGGTCGGCTGGCACCAAGGGATTTTGTGGATAGACTGCCTCGACATAGTCGAGCATGACCTGTGACTCACACAAAGTCTGGTCACCGATCTCAAAAAACGGGACTTTGCCTAAGGGCGATTTCTCCAGCAGCGCCGGAGAGCGATCAGACCAGACGAGTTTTTCTTCGAACGGGACGCCTTTTTCTAGCAGGGCTAGCTTGACCTTATTGTAGTAATTGCTGGCGGCGAAACCACAGAGCGTAAGCATTGGGACTCCTAAGAGAATGAGGGGGACAAAACAGGCTGCGGTTACAATGCGGAAAGAGCCAGTTTATCACCCCCGATCCAACCCGAAACCTGAGCCTGTTTTCATGCCCGCCGAACTGCTTGCTTCACGCCGTGATGCCACGCTGATCCTGACCTTGTCCAACCCCGGCGCCAAAAATGCGCTGCATCCGGACATGTACGCCGCCGGCATTGAGGCCTTGTCCACTGCCGAGCGTGATCCCGACATCCGTGCCGTGGTTCTGACCGGCGCTGGGGACGTCTTTTGTGCCGGCGGCAACCTGAACCGGCTGCTGGAAAACCGCGCCAAACCACCCTCAGTACAAGCAGAGTCCATCGATCAGCTGCATAGCTGGATCGAGGCAATTCGGGATTGCAATAAGCCCGTGATTGCGGCCGTTGAAGGCCCTGCTGCCGGCGCGGGATTCTCACTGGCGCTGGCCTGCGATCTGATTGTCGCGGCGCAGTCCGCCAAATTCGTGATGGCCTATGTGAAAGTTGGCCTCAGTCCGGATGGTGGCGCCTCCTGGTTTCTGTCGCAGGCACTGCCACGACAGCTGGCTACCGAAATCCTGATCGAAGGTCAGGCGGTCTCCTCGGAACGTCTGCATCAATACGGACTGGTGAACCGCGTCGTCGCCGATGATGAAGCGCTCTCCTCTGCGCTGAGCTGGGGGGATGCACTGGCGGCCTTATCGCCACACGCTATCGGCAATATCAAATCGCTATTATCCGAAGCGCCGTCGAATACCCTGTCATCGCATTTGCAAGCTGAAAAACACAGCTTTGTCGAAAGCCTGCACCACCGCGACGGACTCGAAGGCATCACCGCCTTCCTTGAAAAAAGAAAGCCGCACTACCGATGAGCTTCAATCACAGACGTCGCATCTTCCTGATGCGGCATGGCAGCGTCACTTATTTTGACAGTACGGGCAAACCCTTTTTACCGGAATCCGTGCCACTGAATGAACAAGGTCGCGAACAAGCCAGTGCTGCGGGTAAAGTGTTTGCGCAAGCGGGTATACGTTTTGATCGC
The DNA here is from genome assembly GCA_044237595.1 of Burkholderiaceae bacterium. Lineage (GTDB taxonomy): Bacteria > Pseudomonadota > Gammaproteobacteria > Burkholderiales > Burkholderiaceae_D > Pernthalerella. Next base: position 3,203 of record JBIIEY010000280.1, read on the forward strand.
GTGATTGTCTCGGGGCTGCCGCGCACGATAGAAACAGCCACGCGCGTGCTGGCCGAAACTTCGCAGACGATAGCCTTGCAAGAATGGTCAGACCTGGTGGAAATTCGTGGTGGACGTCTCTCTGAGATACCCGACGCCG
>JBIIEY010000032.1:0-11393 GCA_044237595.1 Burkholderiaceae bacterium
CCGCACCGGCGTCATCAAGGACGGCATGTTGTACGCACAAGCCGCTGCCGGCATCGTCGCCGACTCCATCCCCGAAATGGAGTGGCAGGAAACAGAAAACAAGGCGCGCGCCGTATTGAGAGCCGCAGAGCAAGTGCAAGACGGCCTCGATGGAGAACTGTAATGACAACTCACTTTATTGAGAGCTGCGGAGCAAGTGCAAGACGGACTGGACGGGGAGATTTGACATGCTACTGATGATCGACAATTACGACTCGTTCACCTTCAACCTCGTTCAATATTTTGGCGAGTTAGGCGAAGACGTTCGCACTTATCGCAACGACGAGATCAGCCTTGAGCAAATCGAGTCACTGAACCCCTCGCGCATCTGCATTTCGCCCGGCCCGTGCACGCCGCACGAAGCTGGCGTTTCGGTACCGGTACTGAAACATTTAGCTGGCAAACTTCCGATACTGGGCGTTTGCCTCGGCCATCAGAGCATCGGTGCAGCCTTTGGTGGCAAAATCATTCGTGCGCAGGAAGTCATGCACGGCAAAACCTCGCCTATTACACACACAGGTGTTGGCGTTTTCAAAGACTTGCCCAGTCCTTACACCATCATTCGTTACCACTCGCTTGCGATCGAGCGCGCATCCTTGCCTGACTGTCTTGAGGTCACTGCATGGACTGCGGATGGCGAAATTATGGGGGTGCGCCACAAAGAGTTTGCTATCGAAGGTGTGCAGTTTCATCCGGAATCCATCCTTTCCGAACACGGTCACGCGCTTTTGAAAAACTTCCTTACTACCTGAACCGCAGGCGGCCCATGACACTCACACCGCAACAAGCGCTTCTGCGCATTATTGAACACCGCGAAATCTTCCACGATGAAATGCTGGCGCTGTTCCGGCAAATCATGGGGGGCGAAATGTCGCCCGTCATGATCGCTGCACTCACCATGGGACTGCGCGTAAAAAAAGAGTCGATCGGTGAAATCGCCGCAGCAGCGCAGGTGATGCGCGAGTTCGCCGCCAAGGTCGAAGTCGCTAATCCGGACAAATTGGTCGACATCGTCGGTACCGGTGGCGATGGTGCCAACACCTTCAATATTTCGACCGCGACGATGTTCGTGGTGGCCGCGGCCGGCGCGCGCGTCGCCAAACATGGCGGGCGCAGTGTCTCATCGTCATCCGGCAGTGCGGATGCACTGGAGGCGCTAGGCGTCAACATCAACCTGTCGCCTCAACAGGTGGCAGCCTCCATCGATGAAACCGGCATAGGGTTCATGTTCGCGCCCAACCATCATGCAGCGATGAAGCATGCTGCGCCGGTTCGCAAAGAGCTGGGCGTGCGCACCATTTTCAATATCCTCGGGCCGCTGACCAATCCCGCAAGCGCACCCAACATCATGATGGGTGTGTTTCATCCGGATCTGGTTGGTATTCAAGTGCGCGTACTACAAAGACTGGGTGCAAAACATGCGGTCGTGGTCTGGGCTCGCGACAACATGGATGAAATTTCGCTGGGTGCCGCGACCATGGTCGGCGAACTGGTCAATGGTGAAATTCGTGAATACGACATTCATCCGGAAGACTTTGGTTTGCAGATGACATCCGGTCGGCATCTGCAGGTCGTCGGCGCAGCAGAGTCCAAAGAAAAAATTCTTGAGGCGCTGGATAACCGGGCAGGCCCGGCACGCGACATTGTCATGCTCAATGCAGGTGCTGCACTCTATGCTGCCGGCACAGCCAGCAGTATCGCAGCTGGCGTTATACGCGCAAAAGAGACATTAGCTTCCGGTGCTGCACGCGCAAAACTCGATCAGTTCGCGCAGTTCACGCAAAAACTGGGCACTTCATAAAGACATCGCAAAATAATACGCACAATCACCATGTCCGATATTCTAAAAAAAATCCTTGATGTAAAAGCCGACGAAGTCGCCGCTGCAAAAAAACATCAGGATCTGGCGAGCCTGCGACGCGATGTGGAATCAGACCATGCCTCACGTGCACAGATTCGCGGCTTCGAAGCCAGCCTGCGCAACAAGATCGCCGCAGGCAAAGCGGCGGTGATTGCCGAGGTCAAAAAAGCATCACCTTCCAAGGGCGTGCTGCGCGAAAATTTTCAGCCTGCCGAGATTGCACAAAGCTATGCGCATCACGGCGCCGCGTGCCTGTCTGTTCTGACGGATGTTCATTTTTTTCAGGGCGCACCAGAATACCTGCAGCAGGCGCGTGCGGCCTGCGACATTCCGGCGCTACGCAAAGACTTCATCATTGACCCGTACCAGATTTATCAGGCACGTTCCTGGGGCGCGGATTGCATATTGCTGATTGTCGCCGCGCTAGATCACGGGCTGATGGCTGAACTCGAAGCCTGTGCGCATGAACTGGGTATGGGTGTGCTGGTTGAAGTCCATGATGCTGATGAGCTTTCCGCTGCGCTCAAACTGAAAACTGCCATGCTGGGTATTAACAACCGCAATCTACGCACTTTCGAAACCAGTCTCGACACCACGATCGATCTCTTACCTCGTATCTCGCCCGACAAAATGGTCATCACCGAATCCGGCATCCTGGCCCCGGATGATGTCAAACGCATGCGCGATGCAGACGTTCACGCCTTTCTGGTCGGCGAAGCCTTCATGCGTGCCCCCGAGCCCGGTACCGAGCTGGCGCGTCTTTTCGCCTGACGTTATTCAACGCGCATTAAAGCGCAAAGGATCGAGACGCCTCAACCATTCAGGCGCCATCGGCAAGGGTTCGTCACATACCTCTGCGACCAACAATTCCGCACATAAGGGCGCGCAGGCAATGCCGCGCGAACCATGACCGATGCTCACATACAGGCCGTCGGCGATCTTGCCCACCATCGGCAGCCTGTCTTGCGTCGTTGCCCGCCATGCGACGCGACCACTCTGCACGAACTCAGGGTCATTTACAAAACCAGGCAGCAAGCGCTGCAGACGCTGGAAATTTTCAAGATCATCTCCCGCCCGAGGGCTAGCATCCTCATCGTCATACTGAATCGTCGCGCCTATCGTATGCAAACCCTTGATCGCTGGAGTGATGTAGCCATCGCGACAAACAATCACATGAATGGATCGGCCTAGTTGTTCAGGAACGACTGACAACTGCCCGCGAGCCCGATCGACTGCCAGTGGCACCGGACTTAACTCGGTTGCATAGGCCGTTGCCACCACCACACGATCAGCTACGATGGGTTTACTTTCAGACAGAGTCACTTGCCATGAACCGTCCGCACACTTGTCGAGATGTATCGCTTCTTCGGAGGTCTGCAAATGAATCAGCGGATGATCAAGAAATGCATGAACAAGTGCCACCGGATCCAGCCATCCCGCCTGCGGCAAATAAAATCCCGGACCAGCGGGCGCCTGTCCACATAATTGCGCTGCTGCTGGGCCACTGAATTCAGCGATCTCATCGCGCGAACGCGTCTCTGCATAAGCGATAAGCTTGTCATGACGCCGTTGATCACGTGTCATGCGAAATGCACCACAAAATGCATGCGGCACTGATGCACCATGCCGGGCGAGCCAATCCTGCAGCCAATGCACTCCCGCTGCAGAAAATTCGGCAATCGGGTTATCGGCGCCGCCGGGCTCAGGGCGCACCACCGCGACGGGATTGCCCGACCCACCCGAGGCAGGCTGGTCACGCTCCAGCACCGTGACGGCCATGCCCCTACTGGCAAACTGGCGAGCGATACTGGCACCGGCGATGCCAGCACCGATGATGACGATGGATGAAGAAGACAAGTGATCCAAGCGATAATTTATTTGCAGCGACCTTCGAAAATCAACGAGGAGGTCGGCATCTCCAGCGTATCGCTGACGCTGACGGCGGTGCGGTCAATCATCACCTTGCGCATCGCGCTCTCCGGCGTCAGACCCATGCAACTGATCAGTTCATCGCTCAGCTTGCAGTTCAAACCCTCCATCTTCAGGCCTGTTATCTCGTAGCGATGCCGGGCATCCGCCGGCACCGTTGATGGTGCGCCACGGTGCTCGAAGCGCCGCTTGCCCTCGCAATCGTATTGAATATCTGCAGAGCGCGCGGCCAGCGGCAAGAAGAGGCCTGTTAACAAGGTCAGCAAGATGGCAAACTTCATCGCAGTCATCCGGAAAATTGATAGCGCATCATACAATGCTACGGAACTGCCTTTTTTTCCGAATGATCGCCACCATGAAACCCTTCCTGACTGTCCTGCTCCTTTGCTGCACGACCCCCGTGATGGCTCAGCAATGGGTTCGCTATGCTGATAGTGACGAGAGCCTGATGTACTACGACAGCCTGCGCACCCGAAAGATGGGCGATACCGCCTTTGTATGGGACTTGCATGATCTGAAAAGCGCAGCCACAGACCCATCTGGCAAGCCCTATCAATCCGTACTTTATGCAATCGAGTATCAATGTCGCGCGCGCAAATGGCGAGTGCTGGGCATTTCAAGACATCCGCAGGGCATGGGCGCCGGCAAACCAGTGTCGGAAGAAGCGGGCGCCATGGCGTTCGCCGTGGCCGGACCAGGATCCCGCGCAGAGCAACTCTTCAATCATGTCTGCGAATAATCAGGCAATACGGCATGACATGTGACAATGGCTTCTCAGTAACGCAGTCTTTCAGACCGGATAGGCACTCCAGCCCGTTTCAGCGCCATGCGTATAGCCATCCTCGATAACGACACGGCTCAAGCCGAGCAAATGAGTCTCTGGTTGAGCAGCCCAGTGACTGAACTGCATCGCTTTGAAAGCCTCGATGCGATGCTCCAACGCCTGCGCAAAGGCGAGCTTGATTTGATGGTGGTGCACTCGCCAACGGCTACCGATACACAACGCCTGAAGGAGGCCATCGACCAGCGATCTCCGGTCGTGCCTCTGCTGCTGGTGACTGAGCGATCGACGGTGGATGCGCAGACCGTCTTGCTGAACCATCCGGCCGTCGATTATTTACTCAAACCCCTTCGGCGTGCGGATCTTGTCACACGTGTCAACGTGCTGAAAAAGCGATTTCACGCAGCCGCTTACATGCCCGAGGACCGCCATGCCTTCGGGTCTTATGTATTTGATACGCAGGCAGGTCAGCTCAGTCTGAGTGGTGAGGCCATACGCATGACCGAAAAAGAATTCCGGCTTGCCCTACTGTTCTTCCGGCATATGGGCAAACCGCTGTCCCGAGCATTTATCCTCGAGTCGGTCTGGCCGGAAAATGCGGAGTTTTCATCACGCAGCATGGATACCCATGTGTCCCGGGTGCGAACCAAGCTGGGACTGCAGCCAGCGCGGGGATTCCGGCTGGCGCCGGTCTACAGTTATGGCTACCGGCTGGAGCAAATCAAAGGCTGGGAACACACCGAATAAAACTGCTTTTTGCAGCTCCCTGCGTCCCGTTGCCACGCAGGGAAAGTGAAAACAGGGATTTAGCCCCAATTTTCAGCCACTCAAGAGTGCGGTTTTATTTAACCATTACTGCGCTGAGTGACGACAGCCTACGGCTATAATAGCTTCGAACCAACCTTTTCCGGCAATCCCGCATGCAACTGCTCGCCGTAGGGCTCAATCACACCACGGCTCCCGTCTCGCTCCGCGAGAAGGTAGCTTTCCCGGCCGACCAGCTCGGTCAGGCGGTGGCGTCTGCGTGCGCATGGTTTGGCGAGTCAAGTCAGCAGTCCCATGAAACCGCGATTCTCTCTACCTGCAATCGAACCGAGATCTACGGGGCCAGCGCCAACGACGGCCAAATAGAGACCGCCATCGATGCGACAGCGCATTTTGTGGCGGATTATCACAAGCTGCCTTACGCAGAACTGCGCCCTTACCTGTACGCGCTGCCGCAAGATGACGCGGTTCGCCATGCATTTCGCGTGGCCTCCGGCCTGGATTCCATGGTCCTCGGCGAGCCTCAGATCCTCGGGCAGATGAAAGATGCGGTGCGTCAGGCCGAAGCGGCCGGCGGACTGGGCACTTATTTGCATCAAATGTTTCAGCGTACGTTTGCGGTGGCCAAGGAAGTACGCACCACCACCGAAATCGGCGCGCACAGTGTCTCAATGGCAGCGGCTTCGGTACGCTTATCCGAGCGAATTTTCGACAAACTGGCTGATCAGCATGTGCTGTTCATCGGTGCCGGCGAAATGATCGAACTGTGCGCAACCCACTTCGCCGCGCATCACCCCAAAACACTCACCATTGCCAACCGTACCGTCGAACGCGCCGAACAACTCGCGAACCGTCTGAGTGGCAAGACCATGCGCCTCGCCGAGCTACCCGATCAACTCGCGAATTTCGATATCGTCGTCTCCTGTACTGCGTCTTCACTCCCCATCATCGGATTGGGTATGGTCGAGCGCGCGATCAAGGCGAGGCGTCGTAAACCCATGGTGATGGTGGATCTTGCCGTGCCGCGCGATATCGAATCCGAAGTCAGCCGCATGAATGACGTCTTTTTGTACACGGTCGACGATCTCGGCGCTGCCGTGCAAATCGGCATGGAAAATCGTCAGTCGGCAGTGGCACAGGCTGAAGCCATCATCGAAACCCGCGTGCAGGGATTCATGAACTGGCTCGACAGTCGCGCAATCGTGCCACTGATTCAACATCTTCAGGACAGCAGCGAGCAGATGCGTCAGATGGAACTCGAACGCGCACGCAAGTTGCTAGCCCGTGGTGAAGATGTGGAAGCGGTACTCGAAGCACTCTCCAAAGGACTGACCGCAAAATTCCTCCACGGTCCGCAACAGGCATTGCATCAGGCCGATGCCAACGAGCGCGCACGTCTGGCTCAGTGGCTGCCGCAGCTCTTCCGTACCAAGCGCTAGCGAAGTCTTCGTCAGCCGACCGCAGCATCCGGCACGCAATTGCCGAGATCGCCTGATCCAACCGTTACAAGCCTTGCTCCGCCCACACCTCGCATGAAACCCTCCCTGCTTTCAAAGCTCGATCAGCTCACCCAAAGGCTGGAAGAAGTCAGCGCCCTGATGAATCAGGAGGGCGCGACCGGTGATATGGAGCACTACCGCAAGCTCACCCGCGAGCATTCTGAACTGGAACCGCTGGTCGCCCTGCACGGCCAATGGACACAGGCGCAGGCTGATCTGATCGCGGCACAGGACATGATGAGCGATCCTGAAATGAAAAGTTTCGCGCAGGAAGAGATGGATACGGCCCAGGCACGCGCTGCTGCGCTGGAGCTCGATTTACAAAAGATGATGCTGCCCAAAGATCCCAACGACGATCGCAACATCTTCCTCGAGATACGCGCCGGCACGGGCGGCGATGAGTCGGCACTCTTTGCTGGTGATTTACTGCGCATGTATACGCGCTTTGCCGAGCGTAAACGCTGGCAGGTGGAAATGGTCTCCGAGTCACCCTCGGAGCTAGGGGGTTACAAGGAAGTGATCGTGCGCGTCGTGGGTCATGGCGCGTACTCGCGACTGAAGTTCGAATCCGGGGGGCATCGCGTACAGCGTGTGCCTGCCACCGAAGCACAGGGGCGGATTCATACCTCGGCCTGTACAGTTGCGGTGATGCCGGAGGCCGATGAAATCGGCGAGGTCGATATCAATCCGGCAGATTTGCGCATCGATACCTATCGCGCTTCGGGCGCAGGCGGCCAGCACATCAACAAAACAGATTCCGCGGTACGCATCACACACCTGCCAAGCGGAATCGTTGTCGAATGTCAGGATGATCGCAGTCAGCACAAAAACAAGGCGCAGGCGCTCAAAGTACTGGCGACACGCATCAAGGATGTACAACTGCGCGCGCAACAATCGGCAGAGGCAGCCACGCGAAAATCACTGGTAGGATCGGGTGATCGCAGTGAACGTATTCGCACCTACAATTTTCCGCAGGGACGTATTACGGATCATCGCATCAACCTCACGCTGTACAAACTGGACATGGTGATGGAAGGTGATCTGGACGAACTGACTGATACGCTGATGGCAGAGCATCAGGCGGAATTACTGGCGGCGCTGGCAGATTGACCATCCGGCTCGACCAGACAGAGAAAAACATTCAAGCTCACATCATGCAAACCAACCGAATCGCCAAACTACTTTTGCTACTCGTCGCTCTCGCCTGCATAGGCATGCTTGGCGTCGGCCTCTATCTGCAACTGGTACTGGAGATGATGCCCTGCCCGCTCTGCATCTTGCAGCGGTATGCTTTCGCGGCTGTTGCCTTGCTGTGTCTGATCACCTGCTTTCTGCCGTCAACGATGCTGCATCTGGGCGCGGCACTCTCGGCACTTGCCGCAATCACGGGTGCGGGTATCGCGCTGCGGCATCTGTGGATCAAGGCGCACCCCACCATCTCGTGCGGCATCGATCCGCTGGAAACCTCGCTGAACAAGATTTTTATCGCCCGCTGGCTGCCTTCACTGTTTCAGGCCGATGGCTTGTGCACGACCGAATACGATCCGATTCTCGGGCTGTCGATACCGCAATGGGCACTGGTCTGGTTTGTGATCTTTGCCATTACGTTGATTTTTGTTGCGCTGCGCAGCAAGCAGACCGCATGACGATTCGCGATCTGCTCAGGCTCGCACAGATCGACCCACTCGAAGCACGCATTCTGATGGCACACGCGCTGCAATGCTCGCGTGTTCAGCTCGTCATTTGGGAAAACGATGCATTGAGTGTCGAACAAGTGAATGACATCAGCGAGCTGCTGCACCGACGCATGCGGGGCGAACCTATCGCTTACCTGACCGGCGAGCGCGAATTCTATGGACTCAGTTTCAAGGTCACACAGGATGTACTGATCCCGCGACCCGAGACCGAGCTGCTGGTAGAACTGGCGATGGAAAAATTACCTCAAGCGGGCCGCGTTGCCGATCTGGGAACCGGTTCGGGTGCTGTGGCCATAGCGCTGGCGCACACGCGCCGCGATGCGCAGGTGATCGCAACGGATATCAGCGAAGGGGCACTGGCAGTCGCGCGCCACAACGGAGATCATCATCGCGTAAAAATTGAATTCATTCGTAGCGATTGGTTCGACATGCTCGACGGCTTGTTTGATCTTGTCGTCAGCAATCCGCCGTATATCGCAGCCAGCGATGTCCATCTATCCCAAGGCGATCTACGCTTCGAACCCAGCTCTGCGCTCACAGACCATGCGAACGGCATGACGGCCCTGTTGGCCATTATCGAAGGCGCACCGGCTCATCTGAAACCCGGTGGCTGGCTGCTGCTAGAACATGGCTACGATCAGGCAACGGCGGTGCGCCATCAACTGGCACGCGCCGGCTGGAGCGACGTGCAGAGTTGGAAAGATCTGGCGGGCATAGAACGTGTCTCGGGTGGACGTTGGGATACCCCTGTGGCCGAAAAATAAAAGCATCAAAGACACATCCTTTTTATTAATCCTTTATTCATTAACCTCTCTGACAATCATCCCGATGTTGCCTTCCATTGAACAACGACTTGCCGTAGAACTCGCTGCACGCCATGAACAAGTGGCAGCTGCCATTGCGCTGCTGGATGAAGGTGCGACCGTGCCCTTTATTGCCCGCTATCGCAAAGAAGCCACAGGCGGACTGGATGATATCCAGCTGCGCCTGCTCGAAGAGCGTCTGCGCTACCTGCGCGAACTCGAAAGCCGCCGTACCGCCATCATCGCCTCGATAGAAGAACAGGGAAAGATGACGCCAGAACTACTCAAGGCCATCAGCCTTGCGCAGGACAAAACCCTGCTGGAGGATTTGTATCTTCCCTATCGTCCCAAGCGACGCACCAAAGCACAGATCGCGGTGGAGGCCGGATTGGAACCACTGGCTAACGCACTGCTGGAAAATCCCGCGCTGGATCCCGAGGCGGAGGCTGCTCGTTATTTGCGACCGCCTTTCACCACCGAACAGGGTGACAATCCCGGCATCGCCGATACCAAGGCGGCGCTGGATGGCGCACGGCAAATTCTCATGGAGCGCTTTGCCGAAGATGCGGTGCTACTGCAAGATGTACGGGAATACCTGAGCAGTCATAGCGTGGTCGATGCGAAAGTCATCGATGGCAAGCAGGATGCTGGTGAAAAATTTGCTGATTACTTTGATTATTCCGAAAATCTCAGCAGCATTCCATCGCATCGCGCACTGGCCCTGCTGCGCGGCCGCCGCGAAGAAATGCTCACGGTCACATTGCGTCTGGACACGGAAGCAGAAAAGCCGAAATGGGACGCGCCGCTCAATCCCTGCGAAAGCAAGATCGCGGCACGCTTTGACGTGCGTCAGCAAAATCGGCCGGCAGACAAATGGTTGATGGATACCGTTCGCTGGGCCTGGCGCGTAAAAATCTTCATGCACCTGGAGACTGAGTTGATGACGCACTTGCGTGAAGAAGCTGAAGCCGAGGCGATTCGTGTTTTTGCGCGCAATCTCAAAGATCTGCTACTGGCAGCGCCGGCGGGACCTCGCGCGACGATGGGACTCGATCCCGGATTGCGTACCGGCGTCAAAGTCGCTGTGGTCGATGCCACTGGAAAAGTGGTGGATACCGCAACCATCTATCCGCACCAGCCACGCAATGACTGGGACGGCTCACTACATCTGCTGGCGCAACTGGCGCGCAAGCATCAGGTCGCATTGATCTCGATTGGCAACGGTACGGCATCGCGCGAAACCGACAAGCTCGCGCAGGATCTTATTCGTCTGCAACCAGAACTCAAGCTCAACAAGATTGTTGTCTCCGAAGCGGGTGCATCCGTGTATTCAGCGTCCGAGTTCGCCTCGCGCGAATTGCCTGAGCTCGATGTATCGCTGCGTGGCGCCGTATCGATTGCACGTCGACTGCAGGATCCGCTCGCTGAGTTGGTGAAGATAGACCCCAAATCCATCGGCGTCGGTCAGTATCAGCACGATGTTTCACAGACGCGTCTTGCGCGTACGCTGGATGCCGTGGTTGAAGACTGCGTGAACGCCGTGGGCGTGGATGTCAATACGGCTTCGGCGCCTTTGCTGGCGCGCGTATCTGGCTTGAACGGTCAGGTCGCACAGAGTATTGTCAGTTTTCGCGATAAGAATGGCATGTTCAATTCGCGCACTGCCTTGCGCGAGGTTCCGCGACTGGGCGAAAAAACCTTCGAGCAAGCTGCCGGTTTTCTGCGCATCATGAATGGCGATAACCCGCTGGATGCATCAGCAGTGCACCCGGAATCCTACCCGCTGGTCGAAAAAATTCTGGCCGACATTCAGCGTGATATGAAAAGCGTGATGGGCGACAGTGCATTACTGAAATCACTTGATGCCAAACGCTTCGCAGACGAAAAATTCGGTTTGCCTACCGTGGCGGATATTTTGAAAGAACTCGACAAGCCGGGTCGGGATCCTCGCCCTGCATTTGTGACGGCCAGTTTCAAGGAAGGCGTCGAAGAAATATCGGATTTGCGACCAGACATGAT
>JBIIEY010000281.1:0-3331 GCA_044237595.1 Burkholderiaceae bacterium
TAGCCGCTCGGGTGCAATCTCGGCAATAGGCAGACTGGTGGACTTTTCTGCTGGCGCCTGGACCGCTTGCATCAGCATGTAGGCCAGCACAGCATTGGCGATCAACAATACCCCGAAAAAAACACGCATCATGCATGAGTCTCCATCAATGCAGCGACCTGCAGTCCGGCCAGTACCAGATTGGGCACCAACACATGCGGCAGTGTCAGATGAGGCGAAATGAATGAAGCCGCCCCGCCAGAGAGCAGACACAAGGGAGACGGCGCGGGATGCTGTGCAAACGCACGCGCTATCGCGCCCACTTGCGCACTGATGCACCCGCTGATGATAGCCTGCCGCGTGTTGTCTGCCAGCGTTTGTTCGAGATGCACTTCGCTCACTGGGGGTAATTGTGCAGTATTGACCGCCAGCGAACGCGCCATGGTACCCAATCCGGGAAGAATCATACCGCCGGTGAACTGGCCATCGGCGGTGAGCGCATCAACGGTCGTCGCTGTGCCCGCATTCACCACCAGCAAATCGCGGTCGGGGTAGTGGTGGCGTGCTCCGATGAGTGCCGCAAATCGGTCACACCCCAGCTGAGCAGGTTCGCGGTAGCCATTGCGCACGCCGCCACAGGCCGGCAGTGATGCGAACCAGTGCAGCGCATTTTCGGCAAGGCCGAGCTCTGCGAGAATTTGGGTCAAGTGTTTTGCCAGTACGTCACCGGCAACATTCGATATCCAGACAGCGTCGATAGCGTGTGATTTCAATGCGCTCGCGAGTCCTGCCAAGGCATCGTGTGCGACACTACCTTCGGCTTTCCATACGGGTACAGGATGATCGGACGCCGTCAGCGCCCACTTGACCCGGGTGTTCCCCGCATCAATCAGTAATCGCATGGGATGTCCCGGGTGGGAGTTGCTTGCGCAAGGAAATATCACCGGCCAGAACTGCGATTCGTCCAGCATGCGTATCAAGCAAAAGACAACCCATTTCATCTATGCCGCGCGCAATACCTTGCTGGAGCAACTGGCCGCGATCAATCAGATCGACCGCTTCTCCCGCATAAGCATGCAAGGCCTGCCAGCGAGGCACGAAAGGCGTGAGACCCTGCGCATCAAACAGGGGCAGGCCTTCGGCCAGACCGTCAGCCAGCGATGCAAGCAGCGCAGTACGATCAACTTCACTGGTCGCCAGCGAGGCGGTTTCTGTGCCGGCAGCCGCATCACGCTCTGCATTGGGATGCACGTTGACGCCTATGCCGATGATGGCCCATGTCCCCGGCCGAGCGCTCACGGTTTCAATGAGAATCCCACCGAGCTTGCGACCATCGAGCAATAGATCATTCGGCCATTTCAGACCCGCCTCCCAACCCTGCGAGCGTAAAGTTTCGGCAATCAAGACACCCGTGACTAATGAAAGACCGGCGACTTGTCCCATTTCGCCGGCAAGCCGCCAGGCGAGAGAAAAGCTCAGGCTGTCACCTTGGGCATCCACCCAGCTTCGGCCCGCACGACCACGGCCAGCGGTTTGATACTCGGCCGCTCGGAGTACCGGCTGCGCAAGTCCCGGCAAACGTTCGCGCAGGTCGGCATTGGTCGAGCCGGTCGAGGCGACGACTTCAAACTGAATCGCCTGCGCCGCCGCACGGCACAGGCCGGGGAGTCGATCGGCAATCAAGGGAGTACTCATGGGGCGCATTGTATCGGCTCAAACCCCGCTGCGGGTGACGGTTCCACGAGAGTCCAATACACTGCCTGCCATGTCGGATCCACAGATGCACAGTCACGGCGGAATGCCGCTTTCTCAAGGCGCATACAGAAAAGCTTCGGCATCGGTGCGCATTGCGCTGCTTGTTTATGTGCTGCTGGTCGTCTATTCAAGCGGATTTCCGTTTTCCGGGTGGCGTGATAATGGCTTATTGCCCTGGAGCTATCTGGTCGATCCCATGCCGCACTACTGGACCTGGTTCGACCTGGTTGTCAATGTCATCGGCTATGTGCCGCTGGGTGGGCTCAGCGTACTTGCCCTGTACCCCCGAGTGCGCGGCGTATGGGCCGTCCTGATCACCGGCGCCTTGGGTATTCTGCTGGCGGTGACGCTGGAAGCGCTTCAGAGTTATTTGCCCTCGCGCGTCCCTAGCAATCTGGATTTGATGACCAATTCCCTCGGGGTCATCATCGGAGCATTGGCCGGAACGCTGTTGTACTCGCCGGTGCTGGAAAAGAGCTGGCTGCGCACGCTCAGGCGCGCATGGTTTTCCGAGCAGGCGAGCCGTGGCCTGATCGTGGTTGCCCTGTGGCCAATTGCCCAAATTTATCCGCAACCTTATCTGTTCGGGCACGGACAGGTATTGCCCTCGATATCGGGCTGGCTTTCTTCCTGGTTTGCCATGCCGGTGGATCTGAGCCAACTGCTGTGGCAAGAAATGCATTTCAGCGTTGATCACTTTCGGCTGCTGGAAGTCATCATTACGGCTTTTGGCATGACCGGCGCCGTGTTGACCTTGCTGTGTCAAACGCGCCGCGCCGCGCCCAAAGTGGCACTGGCGCTGATGCTGATGCTGGCCGCCATTGCAACCAAGGCGCTGGCCCATGCGGTGCTGTTTGCGCCGGATGATGCATTCAGTTGGCTCACGCCCGCCGCTCTCAGCGGTTTGATCGTTGGCATCGTCATGCTGGCCGGCCTGTCGTTCGCACCGCCGGCGGCCCAGCGACGGGCAGCCACGCTATCGCTGCTGATTGCACTGGTACTGATCAATCTGGCGCCGTCCAATCCGTATTTCCTCTCTACCTTGCAAGACTGGGCACAGGGCAAATTCCTCAATTTCAATGGCGCGGCCCAGTTTCTTTCACTGTGCTGGCCCGCCTTTGCACTGTGGTTTCTGACCCACCCTACCCATCACAGCGCGGCAAAGTCCGGCTGAAATTCAAGGCCACTACCCGGTGTATGATGCGAGGCTTCAATCTCTGGCCTTCTGAATTCCATGAGCGATACCTCCTTCTATCAACATCACGTTTTTTTCTGCATTAATGCGCGCGATGATGGGCGCGCCTGTTGCGCAGATCGCGGCGCAAAAGAAGCGCAGGAACACGCGAAGAAGCGCATGAAACAACTCAACCTGACCGGCCAGGGCAAGGTAAGAATCAACAAAGCCGGATGCCTGGACCGCTGCGAAGAGGGCCCGGTCATGGTGATTTATCCGCAGGGCACCTGGTATACCTATGTTGACAAGGAAGATATCGACGAGATCATCGATCAACATCTGGTGGGTGGCAAAGTGGTTGATAGACTCAAGATCTGATGCACCATGAATTCCCAGACACAGGCTTTTTCAATTGCCGGTGAA
>JBIIEY010000282.1:0-3330 GCA_044237595.1 Burkholderiaceae bacterium
GATTTGATATGGCGACTACCCGCGGTGCCTGGCGCTTTGCATTGGAGTCGGCGTACACGCGCACCGAAGATCCGGATGGCACACTGGCCTATGTGAAGAATCCCTTCGTTTATACCGTACTGGGTATCGAACGAGATTTCGGCAACAACACCAGTGGCATCGTGCAATTCTTCAATCGCCGTGTGATGCATTATCAGGTGCCCTCCGCTGCCGAACAGCTGCATGCAATCCTGACCTCGCAGCTCGATCGCGATCAGAATGGCGTGAGTGTGCGCATCGCAAAAAAATGGTGGAACGAAACGCTGGAAACCGAGCTATCGGGCTCAGCACTGCTGGAGCGGCGCGGTTACCTGATTCGCCCACGGTTAGTCTATGCGTGGAGCGATCAGATCAAACTACTGGCGGGCTACGAGTATTTCGATGGCAGCAGCAACACACTGTATGGTCTGCTCAAGCGCAATCGCTTGCTGTTTACTGAACTGAGGTATTTTTTCTGAGGCAGATGCTGAAGCACCCGTCTCACATCAGTGAAACTCAGTCAGCAAAGACCCTGCCAAAGGCGCATCCTGCAACAAGCCCTTACTGTCCACCAGCCGCCGTCCATTCACCCAAACGCCATGCACACCCAGCGCATCGGTATCAAGCCGAGGTGCGCCACCCGGTAAATCGAACACGCGTTTTTTCACGCCCCGACCGACGGTCACGGGATCGAACAACAGCAAATCCGCCGCATAACCCTCACGTATCAAACCGCGGTTTTGCAAGCCAAGAATCTGTGCGGGTCGTGCCGTGATCTGATGCACCGCATCGGCCAAACGCATCTTGCCAAGATCGCGCGCCCAATGGCCCATCAGATGCAAGCCAAAGCCTGCGTCATTGAAGAAGGTCAGATGCGCACCGGCGTCACTGAGAGTGACTAGACTGTGGGGATGGTTCAGTAACTCAGCCACCGCATCGGTATCGCTGTTGAGCAGAATGGCGGTGAAGACGGTTTGCAAATCTTCAGCCAGCGCCAGATCGAGCGCAACATCCAGCGGGTCTTTATTCTGCTCGCGCGCGAGTTCCGCCACACTACGCTGCTCAAAATGAGCATGCTCGGGCAGGCGGGTCTCAACCACATGCACCTTATCCCACTCATTATTAAACAAGCGGAATGACGTAGGCGAGCCCAGTTCGTTGCGCACACTTTGCCGAAACGCCGGATCAGCCAATTTGGCTTTGAGTGCGTCATGCGAAAGACCGAGCGCCGGTTTCCAGCTGGCGAGACCTTCCACCGGATAGGGCGAGTGAAACGTGAAATCCATCGTCAATGGGCAGCAGGACACTTGCCCGACCAGCGGCACGCCGCGCGCATTGGCCTCGGTGATCGCCTTGAGATCATTGAATACAGCACTGGGATTGGTGGGGTTGTGCAGCAAGGCAGCAATCATCACTGGCCGCCCTGATGCCACCGCCATCTCCTCCAGGAATGGAATAGGCATCTGACCGCCTTTGGTCACCATGTAAATGCCCTGCCCCTGATGACCCATCGCTTTGATCAGCGACATCATTTCATGATCACTGGCCAAGCGTGATGGCATTGGAAAACCACCCTCGCCGTTATGCGCCGGACTGGTGCTCGAAGCAAAACCAATCGCGCCAGCCGCCATCGCTTCTTTCACAATGGCCACCATCTGAGCAATCTCATCTTCGGTAGCTTCGCGCTTATTCGCCTCATCGCCCATCACCCAAGTGCGCACTGACGAGTGCCCGACAAACGCGGCAACATTGACTGCGCAGCCTCGGGCACGCAGCAAGTCCAGGTATTGCGGGAAGGTTTCAAAGCCCCAGTCGATACCGCCGCGCAGAACCTCAAGCGACATGCCCTCGACCTGCGTCAGGTTGCGCATGGTGAGATCGCGGTCGGCCGGCTTGCAGGGCGCAATGGTGAAGCCGCAGTTACCGATCACCGCAGTGGTCACGCCCATAGCCGGTGAAGGTCGAACGAACGAATCCCAGGTGATTTGCGCATCGAAATGCGTGTGACTGTCGATAATGCCGGGCATCAGCGCCAGCCCGTCGGCGTCCAGTGTCTCGGCCGCCGTGACAGGGAGCGCCCTGCCCACACCGACGATCACACCTGCCTTGACCGCCACGTCACATACAGTGGGTTCCTCGCCGCTACCATCGTAGACAGCCGCTTTTTGAATCAGCAAATCAACATTCATCATGAGTATCCGGTAAAACGAAATCTTGTTCGGTATTTCGGGGACATCTGGTTCCTCGAAAAATCGATACTTTACCGGATGAGGCACGACTGCTTAAAAAGTGTGCAGATCGCGACTGAAAGCTCATTCGATCAAGAGCGAGCTCAGCGGATGTGATTCAGGGGACGAGATTGATCGCCAGACAAAGCTGATAGCCCACACCCCAGACTGACTTAATAGCGGGTTCAGCATCGTCCGATTGGGCTGCACGAATTTTTTTTCGCAAGCGGGCAACCAATTCTTCCAATGCGTGCTTGCTGATGATGTCTTCGGCGGTCTGGCCGGTGCACACATCACACAAGGTGGCTGAATCCAGCGTGCTGTCCTGTGCCTGTACGAGCGCCACCAGTAGTATTTTCTCGCGCATTGTCAGACGCAACACCGAGGACAAGCCGTGTCCCTGCAAGGTACGCTGCCTCAGACTGAGTGACAACGCATGGTCATCCTGCGCAGGCTTGACGCGCCGGCCAAGGCTACGAAGTATCATCACCAGCTCATCAGGTACCACAGGCTTGGTCAGGTAGACATCGGCCCCACCGACACCGTAGCCTGCGATGCGGTCATTGAGCGTTACTCTGGCCGTCATGATCACAATGCCAGCATCGGGCAGAGTCTGTCGCAAGCGATTGGAAAGGCTCAGACCATCTTCGCCCGGAAGATTCAGATCGATAACAAAGATATCGACCGGCCTGTGAGTAATAAGGTCATCCAGCGCACGCGCGGAATTCACTGCGTTGACCAGAAAACCATGGCTACTCAGGTGATCACTCACCTCTGCGCGCAACAACTCGTCATCCTCAACGAGCGCTATCGACATGGTGGGCTGTGGCGACATGATCTTGACCAGCTGTTGATTTTTCAATGAGGCACCTTGACCGTAAATGTAACTGTGTCGCGATCGAGTCGGAAATCCACACTCGCACCAATCTTTGCAGCAGCTGCCTTTACCAGGCTCAGGCCCAAGCCCATGCCAGGCACGGCAATGGAATTGGGATGTCGGTAATACCTTTCAAAGACTCGGTCTTGATCAGGCATCCCGAAAGTGCCCACGGCATTACTGATCTCAAAACACAGCGCATCAGTC
>JBIIEY010000033.1:0-11324 GCA_044237595.1 Burkholderiaceae bacterium
TGCTGGTTTTTACTGCGCAGATTGACGCCACCGATCAGATCGGCAGCGTTCTCTTTGTTGGCCAGCCAGCGCGCCGCTGTGGAGCTGGCTCCTTTTTCCGACAAAGCAAATACCGATGAGCCGCGTGCGGTGGGCTCGATGAAAGCGTCTGCATGAATCGAGACAAAAAGATCTGCCTGAACCTTACGCGCCTTTTGTACACGCACATGCAGTGGTACGAAATAATCGCCATCACGGGTGAGCATCACGCGTACGTTAGCTTGCTGTTCTAGCCGTGATTTGAGGCGGCGTGCAATCGATAGCACGACATTTTTTTCGTAGCTGCCGCCTCGCCCGACGGCGCCGGGGTCTTCACCGCCATGCCCCGGATCGAGCGCGATGGTGACCATGCGCGTAAGGCTTGCAGGTTTTTCCTCATTAGAGCCGGGTTTCGCTGCGGATGGATTATCAACAGGCGGACGCGGATCTGCCGAGGGCGGATTCTTTTGCAGGAAATCGGCAATCGGATCGACAGGATTGAGCGGGAAAAGGTCAAAGATCAATCGATGCTTGTATTCACCCACCGGCTCCAGCGTGAAGACCTGGGGCTGTATTTCTTCCTTGAGATCGAAAACCATGCGAACGACACCGGGTCGGTTCTGGCCGACCCTGACCTGAGCGATGTAGGGGTCGTTTGGTTGAATTTTTGCAACCAAACTCTTGAGTTTGGTATCGAGCTCTACCCCCTCTATTTCTATCACCAGTCGGTCCGGATCTTTGACGATGAAATGAGAGGCTTTGAGCTTACTATCGTTTTCGAACGTAACGCGAGTGTAATCGGCAGCTGGCCACACCCGTACGGCGACGATGCCGGCAGCGCGTGCCTGCCCCGTTGTGCAGAGCGAGAGCAATAGGGTAGCTCCGGCTTTGAGTACCGTACGTCGTGATGCGGGTTTTACCTTATCCAGTGTAGATCCAGGTGATTGAGGCATGTCGTGCCTTGTTCGGAATTCGCGCGCAATTCTACCGCACGGCCTTCATCTGCGACAGAGAGAAAAACATCCAGATCGGCCGGCGGGAGCAAGCCCTGAGCCTGTTCGGGCCACTCCACCACGCACAGGTGATCGCTATCAAAATATTCACGAAAACCGGCATCGATGAATTCTTCGGGACTACCCATGCGGTAAAGATCGAAATGCATCAGTTGTAACGCTTGGTTTTGAACGCTGATTGCATAGGGCTCAACCAGTGTGTAGGTGGGACTTTTTACGCGGCCTGTGTGGCCAGCGGCTTGGACGAGAGCGCGCGTGAGACTTGTTTTCCCTGCACCGAGCTCACCGTGAAGATAGATTTTCAGTCCCGGCGTCAGTGCGCGCGCGAGTGCTGCACCCAGCGCTTGTGTGCTCGTTTCATCGGGCAGTTGGGTGGTCCAGCGCTGCATCTCTTAAAATGATCCTTCTACAAAGTGCTTTTTCATGGATCCGACTCAGTCAATCAAACTCGCGCAGGACATCCGGCAGTGGGGCGTAGCGCTCGGCTTTGCCGATCTGCGCATTGCGGATGCCCTCCTTGATGGTGCAGACGAACAGCTGCAACAGTGGCTTGACGCGGGCTTTCACGGCGAGATGGATTATATGGCAGCCCATGGCACGCGACGTGCGCGTCCTGCAGAATTAGTGCCGGGGACGGTGCGGGTCATCAGCGCGCGCATGGATTATCTGCCGCAGCAGACCGATTCGGATTGGCGTGAAGATGAATCCCGGCGTCTGTCCGATCCCGATGCCGCGGTGGTGTCGGTGTATGCCCGTGGTCGGGATTATCACAAGGTCTTGCGCTCTCGCTTGCAGCAACTTGCCGACAAAATTGCTGCGGCCATCGGGCCGTTTGGCTACCGTGTGTTTACCGACTCGGCACCCGTGATGGAGGTGGAAATCGCTCGCCGTGCTGGTATGGGCTGGCGCGGCAAGCATACGCTGCTGCTCAATCGCGATGCGGGGTCGATGTTTTTTCTGGGCGAGATTTTTACGGATTTACCTTTGCCTGCAGACTCGCCCACCAGTGATCACTGCGGCGAATGCCGTGCCTGCATTGATGTCTGTCCTACCCAGGCCATCGTCGCGCCTTATCAGTTGGACGCTCGCCGCTGTATTTCGTACCTCACTATCGAGCTCAAGAGCAGCATACCAACCGAGTTTCGCCCGTTGATAGGTAATCGCGTGCTCGGGTGCGACGACTGTCAAATTGCCTGCCCTTGGAATAAATTCGCCCAGCGCAGTGTTTTACCTGACTTTGATGCGCGCAATGGGCTGCAAAGTGCGACGCTTGTTGGGTTATTCGCGTGGAGTGAGGATGAATTTAATCAGCGGCTTGAGGGTAGCTCGATACGGCGCATTGGGCATGAGCGCTGGCTGCGCAATATTGCTGTGGCACTCGGGAATGCTTTGCGAAGCAGTGGTGATAGTGACAATGCGCATACAGTGGCAGCTTTGAATGCTCGTGCTGATCATCCGTCTGCGATGGTGCGTGAGCATGTGCAGTGGGCATTGTCGCAACAGACCTCGGCGTCTGATTAAAGATCTGCTGAGTTTTTGGATATCGTTGAGTCTCGCCTCTCGATGCTAGTCAGTTAATTTGAAAATTTTTTTGGCTCCAGAGAGCTTTGAACGTCCCTGGATCCCGGCTGGCGCCGGTATCCAGGGTTTTGTCTTAGTGCCTCTTAGTGCGCCAGCATCAGCCAGATCGGCAGCGTGACAATCGACAGCAGCGTTCCGGCGGAAATCAGAAAAGCGACTAGGGGTGCATTACCACCCATGCGGGCCGCTAGCACGTAGGCGCTCGATGCCGTGGGTAATGCGCAGAACATCACCGCGATTTGCAGTTGTAGCGGCGGCAACTCAAACCAGCGACCGAGCGATAGTGCAATTGCAGGCAGTGCGAGTAATTTCACCGCGATGAAATAGGCGCTGATACCGCGTGCCTGCGACAGTGCGTTCAATTTCAGACCGGCGCCGACCATGATCAGGCCCAGTGCAATTGAGGCACCGCCCATACGCGATAGTGTTGTTGCGACCACCTCTGGCAGGCTGCCCCCAGCCAGATTGAACAGCGTGCCACTGGCGGTAGAAATGAGCAAGGGATTTTTTATGATCTCGGGCAGCAGGGAGCGGTTGCTGCCGTGGGCGAGTGCATGCACGGCCGCCGTATTACAAAGCGGTACAGCAAAGCCAATGATCAGTGCCATCAGCGATGTGCCCGCTTCGCCGGCGAGCCGAAAAGCGATCGCCAGCGCGATGTAGGAATTGAAGCGGAAAGCAGTTTGTACGCCGGATTCGAAGATCATAGGTCCCGGCTTGAACAGGGGCTTGGCCAGCCAGCCCAGCGCGATGCCACAAGCCACCGCGATCAGCGCCACCTGCAGCAATTTGCCCGTCGTATGAAAATCCAGTGGCGTCCGAGCTGTGGAAACGAATAGCAGTGCGGGGAAAAGGATGAAATACACCAGCTTTTCCAACCCGGTCCAGAAGCTATCGCCCCAGTTTGTCAGGCGAATCAGGACGTAACCAATCAGGATCAGCGTGAAATCGGGTACCAGGAGGGAGAGAATATTCATTATTTTTATCGCATCTGGACTCGGATCTTACGACATTCCCTGTAATTGACTGCAGATTGGCTAATTGAACGCAGGTTGTCATACTGCCGCTGAGCAGACACAATACGCGCCGAGACCAGAATAATGCGTTTTTATCAATTGATAGAGACGCCAAGAAACGCTAAAAACCCTTGATCCGTCGGAGACCCCATGAAACGCTGCTTTCTGCTCGCTGCACTCACGCTTACTTGTTTGTTGAACGGCTTGGTGTTTGCCGATGCACCCATCGTCATCAAGTTCAGCCACGTAGTCGCCAAGGACACGCCCAAAGGCAAGGCCGCTGAAAAATTCAAGGCGCTCGCTGAAGCAGCCACCAAAGGCCGAGTAAAAATCGAGCTTTATCCCAACAGCACACTGTACAAAGACAAAGAAGAACTGGAAGCGCTACAGCTGGGCGCTGTGCAGATGCTGGCACCTTCATTGGCCAAGTTCGGTCCTCTTGGCGTGAAAGAGTTCGAACTCTTTGATTTGCCTTTCATTTTTAATGACAAGCAGGCGCTCTACCGCGTCACGCAGGGGCCGATTGGTCAGGACATGCTGAAGAAGCTGGAAAGCAAAGGCATACGCGGTCTGGCGTATTGGGACAATGGCTTCAAGATGATGACCTCGAACCGGCCCATGCGCGTGCCCGCCGATATGAAGGGGTTGAAGCTGCGTATCCAGTCATCCAAGGTGCTGGATGAACAAATGCGCGCGCTGGGTGCGAATCCGCAAGTGATGGCGTTCTCCGAGGTGTATCAGGCGATGCAGACCGGTGTGGTGGATGGCGGTGAAAATCCGCCCTCGAATATTTTTACGCAAAAAATGCACGAGGTACAAAAGCATTTGACTGTCACGAATCATGGTTATATTGGTTATGCAGTTATCGTGAATAAAAAATTCTGGGATAAATTACCCGCCGATATACGCGTCCAGCTTGAATCAGCGATGAAAGAGGCAACCGATTATGCGAACAACATCGCGCAGCAGGAAAACGATCAGGCACTTGAAAATATTCGTAAGTCAGGCAAGACCGTGATCTATGTGCCTACTGAGGCTGAACGCGCCGAATGGCGTAAGGTGCTGGTACCAGTGCACAATGCCATGGAAGAGCGTATTGGCAAGGAGCTGATCGCTGCGGTTAATAAAGCAACGGCGGCAAAGTAAGCTTGCACTGTTTGTGTCTGCTCGCCCACTGCGTGTGCAAATCTGAATTTGAGTTTCCTGTATAAGCCATGAAGTGAGTGAATGTACTTAGGCAAAGCAAAGACACCGGATCCCGGCCTGCGCCGGGATCCGGCGTCTTTCGTAGTGTCCACGATGAGTTTGATAATGATAAATATGAAGCCAGCCATCGCACTATTCCATCAAATGATCACATGCCCCCTATGAAAATTCTTGATCATCTTGAAGAATGGTTGATAGCGACCCTGATGGGTGCCGCGACGCTTATTATTTTTGTCGCGGTGGTGCACCGTTACGCTTCGGGATTGGCTATACCTGGGCTGCAGGACTGGCTGCTGCGGATCAATACCAGCTGGGCACAGGAGCTGACTATCTATCTGTTTGTCTGGATGGCGAAGTTCGGTGCTGCCTATGGTGTTCGCACTGGCATTCACGTGGGCGTGGACGTGCTGGTCAACCGACTGGATGAGCGTGGTCGTCGCGGATTCATCTTGTTTGGCCTGCTGGCAGGTGCATGCTTTACCGGGATCATTGCCAGCCTCGGTGCCGACTTCGTTTACGAGCTCTCGGACACTTCAAGCACTTCCGAAGTACTCGAGCTGCCAATTTGGATCGTGTATCTGGCGATTCCTCTGGGCTCTGCCTTGATGTGCTTTCGTTTTCTTCAGGTCGCTTGGCGTTTTGCGCGCGGCGGTGAACTGCCGGTTCATGATCACGCGCATGTCGAAGGCCTGAGCGAAGATGCTGCGGAGGGGCGCTCATGAACTCACTCTTCATCTTTGTTCTACTGGTTGTGCTGATGCTGACGGGCATGCCGATTTCGATCGCGCTCGGTCTGACTGTGCTGAGTTTTCTGTTCACGATGACGGACGTGCCGGTGCAGGCCGTAGCACTCAAACTTTTTACCGGTATTGAAAAGTTTGAAATCATGGCCATACCGTTCTTTATCCTCGCGGGGAATTTCCTGACGCATGGTGGTGTGGCGCGACGCATGATCGAGTTTGCAACCTCCATGGTAGGGCACTGGCATGGTGGACTGGCCCTGTCCGGTGTGCTGGCTTGCGCCTTGTTTGCTGCCGTGTCCGGCTCGTCGCCGGCGACGGTGGTGGCGATTGGTTCGATACTGCTGCCGGCGATGCTGAAGCAGGGTTATCCGAAATCATTTGGCGCTGGTGTTGTTACGACATCCGGTGCGCTCGGAATTCTGATACCGCCGTCGATTGTGATGGTGATGTATTCAGTGTCGACCAATACATCGGTGGGCAAGTTGTTCATGGCAGGTGTCATACCTGGCCTCTTGCTCGCGTTTTTACTGGGTCTGACCACTTGGGTGTTGGCCCGTAAAAAAAATTATCCACGTTTGCCACGCGCTAGCTTCGCCGAGCGCTGGCGTGCTTTTCAGCGCAGCGTCTGGGGCTTGCTGCTGATCGTGGTGGTGATCGGCGGTATCTACAGCGGCATGTTTACACCGACCGAGGCGGCAGCCGTTTCAGCGGTGTATGCGTTTTCGATCGCGGTCTTTGTCTATAAAGACCTGACTATCCGACAGGTACCGAAAGTCTTGCTCGACTCTGCATCAATGTCGGCGATGCTGCTTTACATCATTACCAACGCCGTACTGTTCTCTTTCCTCATGACCAGCGAGGGCATTCCCCAAGCAATGGCCAGCAGCATCATGGACATGGGGCTGGGCATGGTTGGTTTCCTCTTGGTCGTGAACCTGTTGTTACTGTTGGCCGGTAATGTGATGGAGCCCTCATCCATCGTGTTGATTATGGCGCCTATACTGTTCCCGGTCGCGATAGCGCTGGGCGTGGATCCGGTTCATTTTGGCATCATCATGGTGGTCAATATGGAAATCGGCATGTGTCACCCGCCGGTGGGACTGAATTTATATGTGGCCTCGGGCATCACGAAGATGGGGATCACTGAACTGACGATCGCTGTGCTGCCTTGGTTGATGACGATGATAGGTTTCCTGCTGCTGATCACTTACGTGCCGCAAATTTCGCTGTGGCTGCCTCGACTGGTTTTTGGCAGCTAATCTCGGTAGCTGATTGAGAAAGTGAATATGAAGGCCTTTGCCACTGATATTTTTTCTGCGATTGTACCGGCACCGTTTGGTGCGATTGGTATACGGAGCACCGGTGACGTGTTGCACGAACTGACTTATCTACCACCGCATTACAAAACGAAGGTGGCGGCTGACAAACTCTCAAAAAAAATAGCAACGCAAGTAGCTGCCTATCTGAAAAATCCTGACTATGTTTTTGATCTCGATTTGCCCGAAGTCGGCACCGACCATCAGCGTAGGGTGTGGTCCGTCATCAATGCGATCCCTCGCGGCACAGTGCTTACCTACGGCGATGTCGCTCACAAAATACGTTCTGCACCGCGCGCTGTCGGACAAGCTTGTGGTGCCAACTGGTACCCGCTGATCATTCCCTGCCATCGCGTGACTGCGGCAGGTGGCATCGGTGGTTTTGCGCGGCATGACGGCGGATTTCACCAAGGCGTCAAACGCTGGCTGCTGCGACACGAACAGGTGCCGGGCTTCTGATGAAGATGGCGACATCGACTCAAGAGCGCCCGGGGCAAGCGGCGGCTGACGAGTTCTGCGATGCGCTCTGGCTCGAAGATGGTTTGTCGAAAAATACGCTGGAAGCCTACAAGCGCGATCTGCTTTTGTTTGCCGATTGGCTGATGACGGAGCGATCAAAAACTTTATACGAAGCGATAGATGCGGATCTGAATGCGTACTTCGCGTTCAAGCATGCGGGCAGCAAGGCTAGTTCGGCCAATCGCCGTCTGGCGGTATTGCGGCGGTTTTATCAGTTCGCGCTGCGTAGCCATCGTGTTAGCGCAGATCCGTGTTTGCGATTGCATTCGGCAAAGCAGCCGCCAAGATTTCCCAAGACGCTGTCTGAACAGCATGTCGAGTCTTTGCTGGCCGCGCCTGATGTGAATGTCGCGCTGGGACTGCGTGATAGAACGATGCTCGAGGTGATGTATGCCAGTGGCTTGCGGGTATCGGAGCTGGTGCTACTTAAGAGTGTCGAAGTGGGCATGAATGAAGGTGTTCTGCGTGTTACGGGCAAGGGTAACAAGACGCGGCTAGTGCCCTTTGGTGAAGAGGCGCGTGCCTGGATAGAGCGCTATCTGCGTGATGCTCGCAGCCAGATCCTCGGTGGCAAAGTAAATGATGCGCTGTTCGTCACAGCGCTGGGCGGGCCCATGACCCGGCAAATGTTCTGGACGCTGATAAAAAAATACGCAACGCAGGCGGGTGTGAATGTGCCGCTCTCGCCACACACCTTGCGCCATGCGTTCGCGACGCATTTACTCAATCATGGCGCTGACTTGCGTGTGGTTCAGTTATTGCTGGGACATGCAGATATATCGACCACGCAGATTTATACGCATGTCGCGCGCGAGCGCCTCAAGAAAATTCATGCGCAGCATCATCCGCGAGGCTGATGAATCAACTATTGCATAATGGCGAACCTTCAGTGACGGGAATAGCATGGACACGGCGATGATGAACATGATTTTGTTTGCAATGGGTGCGTATCTGATCGGCTCGGTGTCTTTTGCCATTGTGGTCAGCAAACTACTCCGGCTTGAAGATCCGCGCACTTATGGTTCGCAAAATCCCGGCGCGACTAATGTGCTCAGAACCGGCAATAAACTGGCGGCCGTGCTGACACTGTTGGGTGATTGTGCAAAAGGCTGGTTTGCCGTGGTGCTGGCTATCTATTTCAGTACGCCGCTAGAGCTCGGTATAACCGGCGTCTCACTGGCTGCATTTGCCGTATTTGCCGGGCACGTTTGGCCCGTATTTTTTGGATTCAAGGGCGGCAAAGGGGTCGCAACCGCGCTGGGTGTACTCCTCGCGCTTAGTCCCCCGGTAGGCGTGACGACTCTGTGCACTTGGATCATCATCGCTTATACCTACCGTTACTCTTCACTGGCGGCGCTGGTGGCAGCGGTGTTTGCACCCATCTACCAGTTATTGCTGTTTGGTCCAAGTGTCAAATTGGTGGCGATTTTCCTGATGAGCGTAATCTTGATTTATCGTCATCGCGGTAACATTGCCAATCTCAGGGCCGGTACGGAAACCCGTTTGGCCAGACGCTCGGAAAAAAAACCTCAGGAAGATCTCGCTTCTGAACAAGCGAAGGACGTCTAAGAGATCGATCAGTCGATCGCATCCAGCGGCCAGCGCGGTTTGACATTGAAACCATAATCAAAGTGCGCGGCCTGGGGATAGCGCGCAATACGTAATGCACCTGCCAGCGCGATCATCGCACCGTTGTCGGTGCACAGCGCCAGATCCGGATAAAACACTTCGAAGCGTTTTTTTGCTGCTGCCTCATTCAGCGCTTTGCGCAGCTGCGAATTAGCGCCGACACCGCCCGCAATCACCAGCCGTTTCATGCCGGTTTGCTTGATCGCTGCCAGACATTTTGCAACCAGCACCTCGACGATCGCCTCCACGAAGGCGCGAGCGATAGCGGCGCGTATCGTTTCGGTCAATTCGCCTTCCTGTTTTTTTACCATTGTCAGTACGGCTGTTTTCAAACCGGAGAAGCTGAAATCCAGATTTTTCGAATGCAGCATCGGGCGTGGCAGTTCAAACAGACTTGGGTCGCCTGATTCTGCGAGGCGGGAAATCGCCGGACCGCCGGGATAGCCGAGCCCAAGCAGCTTCGCCGATTTATCGAAAGCCTCACCGGCGGCATCATCCAGCGTTTCGCCGAGCATCGTGTACTCACCTACATCGTCGACACGCATCAGTTGCGTGTGACCGCCCGATACCAACAGGGCGACAAAAGGAAATTCAGGTGCTTGTGCCGCCAGCAAAGGCGATAGTAGGTGCCCCTCAAGATGGTGAACGCCGATCACCGGTTTGTTAAGCGCCAGCGCCAGACCATTCGCTACCGATGCGCCAACCAGTAGCGCGCCGGCCAGACCCGGACCTTGTGTGTAAGCGACTGCATCAATTGATGACACGGATTCGCCGCTGTCGGTGAGTACTTGTTCCAGCAAAGGTATCGCACGACGCACATGATCGCGCGAGGCCAGTTCCGGTACGACGCCGCCGTAGGCTTCGTGCATCGCGACTTGGGAATGCAGGGCATGCGCAAGCAATCCGCGTTCGGTGTCATACAAAGCGATACCGGTTTCATCGCAGGAGGATTCGACACCGAGAACGATCATGGAAGAGGGGCTGGCAGGTGAGGATAGGCCCTTATTTTAAAGTAAGCGTATCCGTATCAGGTTTCGGATATCTGGCTTACCACTGGCGAGCTGCGGACAAGGTGGTGATGCCATGATGTCTTAATCATTGTAAGCTTCGCCGATGCATAACTCTGAAAAGCCATTGCTGGCGGCACCTTATATTCGCGAAATTGGTCGCGGCAAGAAGGGCGCACGCGATTTGTCACGCGATGATGCGCGGCGTATGTATGCCGCCGTGCTCAATGGTGAACTGTCTGATCTCGAGATGGGCGCCTTCCTGATTGGCATGCGGATCAAGGGCGAATCCGTTGGTGAGATTGCCGGTTTTCTGGATGCGGCTGAGGCCTCTTTTGAGGCGTTGGAGGCGCCCGAGAGTTCATGTGTCCCCGTGGTCATTCCCAGTTATAACGGTTCCAGACAGCTGCCCAACCTCACGCCTTTGCTGGCGATGTTGTTGGCACGTGAGGGCGTACCTGTACTGGTTCATGGGGTGCTGGATGATCCCGGGCGGGTAACCACCGCAGAGATTCTGGATCACATGGGCATCTCGCCATCAACGCAGGCGGATTCTTTGCCAAGAGCCTTTGCAAGCAAGCTGCCGGTGTTCATGCCCATTGCTGCACTTGCGCCCAAACTTCACCGTATGCTGGAAGTGCGGCGTGTACTCGGACTGCGTAACTCGACGCACACCCTGGTCAAGATCATGCAGCCCTTTGCTCAGCCGGCATTGCGCTTGGTGTCGTACACGCATCCAGAGTATCTGACGATGCTGACATCCTATTTTTCTGACGCGGCGCCCGCGCAGCGAGGTGATGTCTTGCTGATGCGCGGTACTGAGGGCGAGACGGTCGCTAATGCAAAGCGTGCGCAGGCAGTGATCTGGTTTCATCAAAATCAGGCCAGCACCCTCATTGAGCGTCAAGAGCCAGTAGATGAGATGCCGCCATTGCCTCCCGCGAGTGATGCAGCCACGACCGCCGAATGGATTATGCAGGCGCTCGCTGGAAAGCAAACCATACCTGTGCCGATTCGTGAGCAAGTGGCGCAATGCGTGCAGATCGCGCGGCAAATGAATCTGACCAAGACGAAAAAGAGTGAGGCGCGATGAGCGAGATCATCGATGTCGCGGTAATCGGTGCGGGTGCGGCGGGCATGATGTGCGCCAGTGTCGCCGGGCAGCGCGGCAAGAGAGTAGTGCTGATCGATCACGCAGAAAAGCTGGCAGAAAAAATCCGCATCTCGGGCGGTGGGCGCTGCAATTTCACGAATGTGGATACCACTCCGCAGAACT
>JBIIEY010000283.1:0-3281 GCA_044237595.1 Burkholderiaceae bacterium
GCCCAATGCACGACGTTTATCGGTTGGTCTGGAACAGAATCGGCTGGCGATGCTGCTGGCGGTCTTGCACCGACATGCGGGTGTTGCGGCGTTTGATCAGGATGTGTTCATCAACGCCGTCGGTGGCGTGAAAATCACCGAGCCGGCGGCCGATCTTGCAGTCCTGCTGGCGATTCAGTCATCCATGCGCAGTAAGCCGCTGCCGCGTGGTCTGGTGACCTTTGGTGAAGTTGGATTGGCTGGCGAAATTCGACCAGCGCCGCGCGGACAGGAGCGTTTGCGCGAGGCGGCCAAACTGGGATTTTCGATAGCGCTGGTACCCAAGGCCAATCTGCCCAAACAGAAAATTGAAGGACTGCAGGTGATCGGCGTCGAGCGGATTGATGAGGCGATGACGAAGGTCAGGGAGCTGTCCTAGAACCTAAAAAACACGGTTAGTTTCCCGCTGATTGCAGCATCAGCTGACGCGCGGCCTCTCGTCCACTGCGCACTGCACCCTCCAGCGTTGCGGGATAATCGCCCGCAGTATAGTCTCCGGCAAGAAACAAGCCTTTCAATCCCGTTTCATTCTTCGGTCGGTACAGATCCGGCGTGCAGGAAAAAGTGGCGCGCTTTTCGCTGATGATGCGATGCCACTGAGGATTGAGCAGAGCCGGCATATCCAGATCGGCCGCGATTTGTAGCAGAACTTCCGCCAGCAGCGTTTCATTTCCCTGCGCTATCGCCTCACTTGAGGCGCTGATTACAACCGCCATCAGGCCGGATTGCGAGGCATCGAGTTGTCCACGATCAAAAATGAACTGTGCCCAACGATGTTGTTCCGGATCGTCCTGCAGGGCATAAAAAACAGCCGGCAGCTTCAAGGCTGGCGCGTATTGCAGATAACAGGTGGTGATTGGTTCGTAAGTCATTTGCAGCGATTCTGCCAGCGTCGGTATCAGTTCCATCAGCAGCGTGCTTGCCTGCGCGGGTGGCGTCGACAGGACCACGGCATCGACTTCCAGATCCAGATTGTCCGCATGCACACACCAGCCTTTCTCGGCGCGTGTTACGGAGCGTGCTTGTGTTCCGGTGTGCGTGTGACCGCCGTGATGTTCGACATAGGAGACGGCCGCGTCCGGGAAGATTGATGACAAATCTCGCCGGGGAATGAGCATGTCGGATGCGCTGCGGTGTGCGCCAAGACTGTCGCGCAGCACATTCAAAAACACAACGGCTGATGCACGCTCGGGTGGTGTGTTAAGCGCAGCAATGCAGAGCGGTCGCCACATTAATCGAAACAGACGCTCGGTTTGATCAAAACGTTCAAGCAATTCGGTAACGGTGCAGTCTGCGTTGAGCTGCCATTGCATCCATCGCGCAGCAGAAGAAAATCGCGCGAGTGCGAGTTTGTCAGCGATTGTCAGACCCTTGGCGCGCAGCACGGCCCAGGCCATATGAAACGGTGCGGGAAGACGTGGCGCGCGCAGATCCATGCCGCCGCTGTTTGCCGGATAACGCATTTGCAGCGGCAGGCGCAACAATGCCTCGGAAGGACGAAGACCGACGGTTTGCATCAGATGAAGCGTGTCGCTATAGGCGCCCAGCAGTATGTGCTGACCATTGTCGAGCGTGGTGCCCTGATGCTCGACCCGCCGTGCTCTTCCGCCCATGGTGCGCGAGGCTTCGAGCAGAATGACTTTGGCGCCGCGCCGGGTCAGCTCGACCGCAGCCGCACAGCCAGCCCAGCCGGCGCCGATAACGGCGACTGTGGGCTTGCGCATCAGCCTTTGACCCAGGTTTTCCAGGCCAGCCACAATTTGCGGATTGGCGTAAGAGAAATTTTGTGATCCAGGACTCGAAATTCATCGTGCTTTATTTCTTCGAGTACCGCGCGATAAATTGCTGCCATGATCAGCCCCGCTCGCTGCGCACGGCGATCTGCTGCTGGCAGGAGTGCCATCGCTTCGTCATACAAGGCCTGCGCGCGCTGGGTCTGAAAGCGCATCAGCTCTACAAAGCGATCGCTGTGGGTGGCATTGAGTAGTTCCGAGGCAGATACCTGGTGCGCCTGTAACTCCGATATCGGCAGATAAATGCGGCCACGGCGCGCGTCTTCGCCGACATCACGAATGATGTTCGTGAGTTGGAAAGCCAGGCCGAGCTTTTCTGCATATTGCAATGTGCGCGGATCACTGTAGCCAAAGATGCTTGCGGACATGATGCCCACGACACTGGCGACATGCCAGCAGTAGCGCTCCAGTGCAACAAAATCGAGATAGCGCGTTTGGGTGAGATCCATCTCCATACCATCAATGACAGCAAGCAGGTGCTCTCCCCGAATGTTGAAAGTCTTCAGGTGCGGCATCAGTGCCTGAGTCACCGGATGATTGGGATGCCCGGCCAGCATCTGCGCTACTTCTTTGCGCCACCAGGCCAGCGTGGTCTGCGCCAGAGAAGGATCGCTGGTTTCGTCGACCACATCATCCACTTCGCGACAGAACGCATATAAAGCAGTGATGGCCTGTCGGCGCGGTGGTGGCAGGAAAAGAAAGCTGTAATAAAAGCTCGAGCCGCTTTGAGCCGCTTTTTGCTGGCAGTAGTCTTCGGGAGTCATTCTGTAAGCTGAATGCGTTGTTTTTCTAAGGGGTACCGCAATTTATCGGGCCAAGCGTAGGGCTCGCCAGAGTATCAGCAGCCAGTCGCTTTTTTGCAGCGTGGGTCGGGCGCGGAAGACATCGTAACCGACAGCTTCGATTTTCTCGAGGATACGTAAGCCACCCTGCACGATAAGCCGCAGTTCCCAACCCAGACGGCCGCGGATGTGCAAGGCCAGTGGGGCGCCGTCTAGCATCATCGCTCGTGCGCGTTGAACTTCAAAGGCCATCAAGGCTCTCCAGCGATCGTCGACGCGTTGGGCAGCGATCTGTTCTTCGTTCACACCAAAGCGCTGCAAGTCTTCCTGGGGCAGATACACACGTGCTTTATCCCAGTCGATGGCAACGTCCTGCAGAAAATTAATAATTTGCAGGGCGCTGCAAATGGCATCGCTTTGTTCAAATGCAGTTGGCGCGGTAGTGCCAAAAAGGCTGAGCATGATGCGACCTACCGGATTCGCAGAGCGACGACAGTAATCTAGCAAGGCATCAAAACTCGCATATCGAGTTTGGCGGACATCCTGCCGAAAGGCCGACAGGAGCTCGCGCAGGTAGTGGGTATTTAGTTGGTGTGTTGCGAGTGTCGCTGCGACTTGCTCAAAAAGAGGGGTTTCGGGCTTCTGACCACGGTCGATACGGTCCAGC
>JBIIEY010000284.1:0-3267 GCA_044237595.1 Burkholderiaceae bacterium
AAACGCAAGCCGTCATTGATGCGGAAGCTGTTATCCAGATACGGATCATTGATCAGCCCCTTCCAGCCAACGGTGGTGCGTGGCTTTTCGAAATAAACACGCATGATGATTTCGAGATCATCTTTAAAACGCTCGCGCTGCTCAACGAGGCGATGCGCGTATTCCATCGCGGCTTTGGTATCGTGAATCGAGCATGGTCCGATAACGACCATCATGCGGTCATCCTGACCATGCAAGATGCGATGCAAGGCCTGACGTGAATTCGCGGTGACGGTCGCGATTTTTTCCGAGCACGGAAATTCGCGTATCAGATGCGACGGTGGGGTCAGTTCCTTCAACTCTCTAATCCTCAGGTCATCGGTGCGTGGCATGGGTTTCTCCAGGAATGTTTCGCGCAAAAATAAAAAAACCGCCATCCCTGGCGGTTTCTAAGATTCGGTTCGTGTTCGCTTTGCTTTTACGTGAACTTACCGCTTCTCCACCGCCGTAGGGCTGGGGTAGCTAAAGTAAAAGAAAAAATAAAAGCGCAGCAGAGACATCGTTTTATACAAGTCGGCGTCAATCAGAAAGCGGATGGTGCTATAAATCCTTGGGTTTGGCAAGTCAGCTTGCCAAACCGATAATCAGGAGGGTAAGCAGGGTAAAGACAATTAGCCCGTACCGCCAACCGTGAGATCCTCAATGCGCAAGGTCGGCTGCCCTACCCCCACAGGTACGCTCTGCCCGTCCTTGCCGCAGACACCAACGCCGGAATCAAGGCGCATGTCATTGCCGATCATGGACACCCGGTTCAGCACATCCGGGCCATTGCCAATCAACGTTGCGCCCTTGACCGGGTAGGCGAGCTTGCCGTTTTCTATCATCCAGGCCTCGCTGGCCGAGAAGACGAATTTGCCGTTGGTGATATCGACCTGGCCGCCACCGAAATTGACCGCGTAGAGCCCGTTTTTTACCGAGGCGAGGATTTCCTCGGGATCGCGGTCACCACCCAGCATGTAGGTGTTGGTCATGCGAGGCATGGGCAGGTGAGCATAGGATTCGCGCCGGCCATTGCCAGTGGCGGGCATTTTCATGAGGCGCGCGTTCAGCGTGTCCTGAATATAGCCCTGCAGAATGCCATCTTCGATCAGGGTGGTGCACTGAGTGGGATTACCTTCATCATCGACATTCAGGGAGCCGCGACGATCCGCGATAGTACCGTCGTCAACCACCGTGACGCCTTTGGCGGCGACACGCTGGCCAATACGTCCGGAGAAAGCGCTGGATCCTTTGCGGTTGAAGTCACCCTCGAGGCCATGGCCGATCGCTTCGTGCAGCAGCACGCCCGGCCAGCCCGGTCCCAGCACAACGGTCATGGGGCCAGCAGGTGCTGGTCGCGATTCAAGATTGACGAGTGCGGCGTTCACCGCTTCGGATGCATATTTTTCAAGCAGTTCATCGCTGAAATAAGCAAAGTCATAACGGCCACCACCGCCGGCAGTACCCACTTCGCGGCGGCCGTTCTGCTCGGCGATTACCGTCAATGAGAGGCGCACCAGCGGGCGAATATCCGCTGCGATCACGCCATCACTGCGAACCACCAGCACCACATCATGCTCACCGGCCAGACCGGCCATGACTTGCACGATGCGCGGATCCTTGGCGCGCGCAATTTTTTCGATTTTTTCCAGCAAATTCACTTTCGCAGTCGCATCCAGTGACACAAACGGATCCTTGGGCAAGTAAAGCGAGCGCGCAGTACCTGCTTGGATGGCCGAAGCGACTTTGATCTTGCCCGCACCCTGACGTGCGATGGTGCGTGTTGCGGCGGCAGCTTCAAGCAGCGCGCGCTCGGAGATCTCATCCGAATACGAGAAAGCGGTTTTATCGCCAGATACGGCACGCACACCAACGCCCTGATCAATCGAGAAACTACCTGTCTTGACAATGCCCTCCTCCAGGCTCCAGCTCTCGCTCTTGGTGAACTGGAAATAGAGATCGGCGTAATCAACCTTGTGCGTAAAGATGGAACCCAGCACCTTGAGCAAATGACCTTCGTCCAGTCCATTGGGCGTCAGCAGGACTTGGCGCGCAGCGGTCTGGGTCTGGAGATTGGGTTCGATGAGTTTCATAGCGTTGGATAGCCTGACAGTAATTAAACGGGAAGTTTGGACATTTAGCGCCAGTATAGCCACGCGCCGGAAATTGAAATCATACTGGATGGGGCCTGTTCATGCTGACATGGCTGAGCTAGCGCGTGCGGTGCGCCAGCGCGGGCAAACTCTCCCGCACGCTGGACTGGCGGCCAAGATCCAGCTCGCCCATGACCAGTCCCTCGCCCTCGTTCAGCACTGAGCAAATCTCACCCCAGGGATCGACCAGCATACTGTGGCCCCAGGTACGTCGACCATTGGGGTGGATACCACCCTGTGCAGCAGCTAGGACATAGCACTGGTTCTCGATGGCGCGTGCGCGCAGCAGCACTTCCCAGTGAGCGCGGCCGGTGGTGTAAGTAAATGCAGCGGGCATGACAATCAGATCACAGGCCCCCATGGCGCGATAGAGCTCGGGAAATCGCAAGTCGTAACAGATCGACAGGCCAATACGGGCAAAGGGTGTCTCCAGCACGCGGACTTCGTTACCGGGCACGATCGTACGCGACTCATCGAAAGATTCTTCGCCCCGTGAAAAGCCGAACAAATGAATCTTGTCGTAGCGAGCGCATAGCTGTCCCTGGGGATCGTAGGCAAGCAAAGTATTGAGTACTTTACCGGGCACACCCGAGACCAGCGGTACGGTGCCACCGAGCAGCCACACGCCCGCATCGCTGGCAAGGCGCGCCATAAAGTCCTGCAACGGCCCCTGGCCCGGTGTTTCGGCGTGATGCAGCTTGTCGTGTTCGGTACGTCCGAGCAGGGGCCAGTACTCAGGCAACAACACCAGCGAGGCACCGGCATCAGCGGCTTCATGCACGAGACGCTCGACGGTCAGCCTATTGTCGGCAGGGTCTGGTGTGGAGACCATCTGCACCGCGGCGATTTTGATGGTGTTTGGCACCTGTTCTCCCGAGCTCATGATCACGGCCTGCTGGCTTTCTCTGCATCAGCCGGAGGAATATCCACTTTACGCTTGCTGCTTGATTTTTTGACGACCGGATCTTTCCACGGACCTGTAATTATGTACTCCTGTGACAATGCCTGAGACAGTGGATTTCGCAGAAAAAGCTGCGCCAGGAAAGAGCCCAGTCCTATGACAGGATTGACTGCCAGACCATAAATGACGGACGCG
>JBIIEY010000285.1:0-3264 GCA_044237595.1 Burkholderiaceae bacterium
CGCTGCACTGGCGCGTTCATATAAATCTGGCTATAATCTTGCTTCTGTTGAACCTATCTCGTTGGGTCGATGGCTAGGCGGCGGCACCGTAGGCAGTACAGATGTACGACATGTTGCAGCCAACGCCGCTGGCGGCACAACGAGATAGGTTTATAGGCGCGTAGCTCAGCTGGTTAGAGCACTACCTTGACATGGTAGGGGTCGTTGGTTCGAGTCCAATCGTGCCTACCAGAATTCCCCAGCCGGATCAGATACTCACATCGGTCCGGCTTTTTGTTGGGATGAATTCTGGGATTAAAACAATCACATCGCCAGCTGCACACTGGCTCTCAATTCATCCCGTGGTGCGCGGAGCTTGCGACCATCGCGTACCAGCAGCCCAGTTAAATGCTTGTGATCACCTCTGCCTCGTTCGTTGTCATATCCTGCAATACGCCTTTCATCGCGCCCGTAAAAAAGACGGTACTTTAATCCGTGTGGTCGGTCCTCAGTCGGGGTAGGTGACAATCGCGTGACTATTTCTACGATGGAGCCATCAAGCAGCATTGCCTTATCGTAAAAGATCCGTTTAGCTCTCGTGACAATCAGTACATCATGTCTAAAAAATGGTATCAAGCACCATTATTTTTGATTGCCTTCGGAAATTATCCCTGTGCTCTTTTACCGATTCAATGCCAAGTGGACATTCCATACATGTCTTTGCTAGTGCCAGAGAAACTTCTACTGGCGGACTTCATTAATCTTCTGTTTGTACAAGGTACCGAATGATCAAGAAAAAATCATGTCATTCACACGAGACACGGAATTCGAATCCTTAAAGCTCTGCCGCATTCCCTCGAGGCCTTGCAGACCGTCCTGAGTGGACTGCTGATTGACAATGCCGCATGGGACATGATCATCGATATCCTGAAAAGTCTGATATCCACCGCGAAGATCATCGTTTGATCTTCCGACACATCGGGCAGTTGATCGTAGCGAGCAAGCCGGCCGATGTCATCACGGTGTTCGGATCGCTCAAGTCAGTTGATAAAGCCAGCGATGTCGGTGGACTCATCTGGATTATTTTAAAAGTGCAAATACAAGATTGGCAAGAGATTGAAGGTTTTGGCGTAAATTAGTATCTCTTTAATATCTTTTGCGTCAGGCAGTAGAAATTTTTATCCGACAACACATCAATTGGTCGCCATCTTCGCGCTAGACTACTCAAATGCGTCCCAGACCCGGGTCGACACCCTAAGGCCTGCCACACTGACAGTCCTGTAGGGTTGATTTACCAAATCTCCGGGGTGACTTTGTGCTTTCAGAAAAACAAAAACACATAGAGACGGTTGTGAAAGTGGCCGAGGCAAGGTTATCGGTTGGACTACATCACGACCAGGTCATTCGTGAATCCTGGATGCGCTGCGTGCGCGATCATAAGCTTGATCCCACGCGAATGCAGGAGGCAATTATTTTGCCTAGCTATGAAATTCGCGAGCATCAAGACCAACTCGAGGATTTTCTTCATATTGCAAGGCATGGGCTGCAGATGCTTTATCATCAGGTAGCCGGGCTGGGCTACGCGATTCTGCTAACCGACTCTCACGGCGTCACTGTCGATTTTATGGGAGATATCCAACTTGACCCCAGTTTGCGCAAGGCGGGACTTTATCTGGGGTCGAACTGGAACGAGCGTCACGTCGGCACTAATGGGGTAGGTACTTGTATCAGCACGGGTGAGGCACTGACTGTGCATCTGGATGATCACTTCGATGCGACGCATATCCCACTCACTTGCACCGCTGCGCCAGTCTACGATGCCGCGGGGCGCATGAAAGCCGTGCTTGATATTTCCGCGCTCTCAGCACCCCAGCACAAATACAGCCAGCATTTGGCGCTGCAGCTCGTCCAGATGTACGCCCGCAAGATTGAGAATGCATATTTTCTTCACAGCTATCGCGACCAATGGATATTGCGCCTGTCCTTTGCGCCGGAGTTTCTCGAGGTCAGTCCGGAGTATCTGCTGGCCGTGAATGCATCTGGACGAGTCGTTGGCTACAATCGCCCGGCGCAGATCTTGTTCGAACGAAATGCTCCTGCCGGGCTGATGCATGCCCCCATTACCGATCTAATTGAGTTGACCGTCGATGAGCTGCCCAAGTACACGGCGACGCAGCCTGCAGATCAGCGCGCACTGAAAATTCATAATTCACTGCAAGTGGTCTTCCTGTCTGTCATGCAGCCACCGCGTCTCGAGCGATCAGTGGTAGCCCAGAGCAGCGGTGCCCTGATACCTGCTGAACTCCAGGAGCTGACCCACGGCGATCCGCTGCTCGAAAAACAGATCGAGCGCGCTTCACGTCTGGTCAACTCACCAATCAGCATACTGATCACTGGCGAGACCGGAAGCGGGAAAGAGTATTTTGCGAAAGCCCTTCATAGAAGTAGCGAGCGTCGCAGCGGGCCGTTCATCGCGGTTAATTGCGCGGCTATTCCCGACAGTCTGATCGAAAGCGAGTTGTTTGGTTACGCGCCGGGATCCTTTACGGGTGCATCGATCAAAGGAAAGAAAGGCTTGATTCAGGAAGCCGATGGGGGCACGCTCTTTCTGGATGAAATCGGTGATATGCCCAAGGCGATGCAGACACGCCTCTTGCGTGTGTTATCTGAAAAAGAAGTACATCCGGTCGGAGCGGTGCGATCGGTATCAATCAATGTGCGTGTGATCGCCGCGACGCATTGCCGCCTTGAGTCGCGGGTTCGCGAAGGACTCTTTCGGGATGATCTCTATTACCGGCTCAATGGTGCTCACTTCACTTTGCCTCCGGTACGCGAGCGTAAGGATCTAGACTGGATGATTGATCGAGCGATTTCCTTGCAAACCTCGGGTGATCAGCAGAGCCCAGTCAGTATTGATGCAGAGGCAAAAGCGGTACTGATCGCACATCGCTGGCCCGGTAACCTCCGCGAGCTCACGAACGTGATCGATTTCGCTGCTACGGTGTGCGTCAATCGCCGGATCACGGTGGGTGATTTACCTGAGTATTTGACGTGTCCCGAACCACCAGAGGCAGGTGAGGATTTGCCTGTGAAAGATATCTCTCGACATGGTCGGCCAGCGTTGTTGCTGCTCAGGCATCTGGAGTCCTGCAACTGGAACGTGACTGCTGCAGCTCAAGCACTGGGGATCTCCCGGATGACCCTTTACCGCCGCATGAAACAGCACGGTATTCAACCGCCGCGCTGATACATTTTTGTGACACGACTGTCACAGCATGCTGTGAC